>USAR01000020.1 GCA_900552605.1 uncultured Oscillospiraceae bacterium
CTTAGTTCCGGGAATGGTTGCAATCGTCCACAGACCGTTAAGCTCGGGAGCCGCTGTTTTAATTTGGTTATATGCAGTATACGGCTGAATTGAGAGAGGCATTTCGCCCGTTCTGAATCGGCTGTAAAAGTCAAATGACCTGTCAAGACCATATTTAGTGTAAAGCTCTGTCCAGCGTTCAAAAGCGGAATATGCAACCTCATCGTTAAATCTTGTTTTGCTGAGGTTATCGTTATAATATGTACCGCCGTTTTGAACCAAGAACTTATCAAAGGTTCCTATACCGCTTGAAATACCTGCGTTTGCAGAGTTAACTTCCGGAATACCGATTTTAAGGTTGGCATTCTGAATCTTCTCCATTGCCTTATAGAAGTCATCCCAAGTTTTAGGAGCGGTAATGCCGAGTTCTTCAAAAATATCGGTGCGATAGAACATAACGTCAAACGTCTGTGTTTCAGGCAAAGCATAATATTCGCCGTTATAATAAAACGGTGTCCATGCGCACTGGCGGAACTGTGATTCAAGATTCTTTTTATATGAAGTCAGAGGAAGCAAAGCGCCGCGCGCAGCAAGATTCATGGGCGTATCCTCGCCTATCATAAGTGCGCAATCCGGTCCTTTTCCTGCCAATGTTGCACGGATAAGTGTTGCACCTGTGTCAACCATGCTCAGCTGAATTGATATTCGCTTACCGTCGGAAGTAACAAGCTTTTCGGCATTATCGCTTATAAGTCTGTTAATAATCTTTGCCTGGTCACGACCAGTGGAAACCCAAACCTTAACCGTTTCGGATTCACCTGCATTAACATCTTCCGTGCTTGTCATATTGTAGTCGACGGTAAAAGAAGAAATAAATTGTTTCCATGTGAATGCAACCGACTCAAAGAAATTGTTGCTGACGGCCGGTGCTTCGGTATCAACAGGAAGAACAACCAAATAGTCAAGCTCCAAAGCAAGCTTGCTTATTGTGCCGACAAGACTGCCTAATGTTTCAATGCAATCTTTAAACTTGGTAAGACGCTCCGGGATCTCATAAGCGTCCTCGGAAAGATCGCCGACAACCTGTGCCGCATAGTTAATTGAAGAAGCCTGAGAGCCGTCTGTTCCTGTTATCTTTTTAACCAATGCAGCTGTCTCATCAAGAAACTTCTTAACGCCCTTCATATCGTCAAGCAAAGTAGGAATCTGCTGATCGAGGGTGTAATCGCGATACGAATCCGGCTCGGTCGATGTAACGGCAATAATCTGACGATAAAGCTCGTTCATATCAAGAACTGCCTGCTGAACGTTACGGAGAACCTGACTCATCTCGCCTGTTGTACAAGTGAGCGAAAGCTTATTTGCTCCCTCATTCAAATATATATAGTAATCCTTATCCTCGTTTCCGAGTGTAAGCATATACCAGCTTTGCTGATATTTAAACTTAATGCTTTCCGCTTCTTTAAAAGGCACCTCACCGTTAACCTTAAGCGTTCTGTATGAATACATACCTGCGTTATAGTTTTGGCGGGAACGCATTGCAAGCTTATAAAGCCCTGCCTTTTTAACGTTAACCTCCCAAACTATCTCGTCACCATTGGTTGCCCAGTTGCTTGTACCTATTGTATTAAGCTTTGTGTATGCGGGGTCGTTAGGCTGAGTTGACGCACCCGATTTGTCATATGTAGGATAAAGAATAACGTTATTTTTTGAATATGTCTGCTCAGCTTGAACCTTAACGGAAAGGTCATTTGCCTCGCCAAACTTAACACCGTTATTTTTAACATAGTCCGAATCGCTGAACTTCGAAATATATTCATCATATGAAACTGCCATTTTCTTGTTGCCTATATGCAGCTTGGAAATTGCAACAGCTTCTTTTTCAAGCTTAATGCGAACGGTATGAATTCCCTTGGTCAAATAGAACTGATACGGCTCGTCGTAAAGCCCTTGAATATTTATGAGATCACGCGAAGTCCAAGTCTGCTTTTCTTTTTGTGTGGGTCGAATATCGTCGGCTTGACCGTCTTTATCCGAGCACTCAAAATATCCGCCTTCGGGAACCTTTGAAGCATCAATGCTGTCCTCCCAAATTCTCGGAACAGTGATTTGACGTGCCTCGCTGTAAGGAATTTTACCGTCAATACTAACAGTAATCTCAATATCCTTTTCCTTATAAGGAAGCTGGTAATAATCAAGCGATATACCGTATTTGCCGTTTTCCGGCACTTTAACCTTATACTCAACCCAACCGTTATCATCGTCAAGCACAACAGCATTAACGTTATCATACTTGCCTATTTTGGGTTTTTGAGCATTTGAAAAGTCCGTGCCGTTAACGGTAATGAAACCATAGTGCAACGAAGCCTTTGAGTAATAATTGTAATAATCATAATAAGAGTCGTTTTCTCCACCCTTATATGCATCAATAATACTCTGTGTCTCGCTGTTCAATTCACCGTTAGCGGTGCCGGAGTTTGCAAACGCGGAGAACGGCACTGCAAAACCTGTTAAGGCAAGCAAAATGCTCATTCCAAGACAACATAACCTTTTTCGCATTGTTCAGCCTCCTAAATAATATAACTGCGATGTCGGCGTTAAAGTAATAAATCGTTCCAACAACTCTAAAAACGACGAATCTGCCGATTCGCCTTAAAAAGCTGCTCCGAAAACGATGACCACACACTTTTTCGCCCTGCATTTGAATGTAACCGCTGCCCATATCACGGAAAAATCAGCCATATTTTCCGCCTGACATTATGTCATTTTTTAACCATTAGACAACTGCGTTACATTGTATTGCACAACAACTTACTTTATTTTATCACATTTGCACGAAAAATCAAGATAATTTTAGAAGAATATTTCAAATAATTAAACATTTTTTGTAAAAAGCAACAGCTTAACCGTCAATTGTTACAACAATTCGCACAACAAATGGTTAATTATTGGCAATCATTGTTATTTTCAACTTCGACGAATTAAGCCAAAACGCCTTTCTGAGCATTTTCATTATCAAAAAAATGTAAAACTTGTTGTTTTATGTCACTCTTGCCGATGCACCAAGTATCGTATACAAAAACCGAATCAGGTCTTCATGCGCAGCAGCGAACCTTTTGGAACAACCTCGTTATACGGTATTTTAACAAGCTGCATAGGATGCGGTGCAACTTCAATCAGGTCGCCGTGCTCGTCAAGCATCGAGTTAACTGTAAAACAAAACGGCTTGCAACGCGGAACTAAACAGTCAAGCTCTTGCAAAATGCTGAATTTGTTTTTTACTCTTGCAAGAATAAATCCGTCTTCATAGCCCTCAACCACCGCAGCAACGGCATAGTCGCGAATATATCCTGCGTTCTCATACGTCTGTGAATTCTGCGGCGTGCCGAAATAAAAGCCTGTGGAATAAGTGCGGTGACTGATTTTATTCAGCTCGTCCGTAACCCAGCTTGGTGTATTATATGTACTTGGGTCTTTCAAATATTCATCAATCGCTCCGCGGTAGGCATTGGCAGTAACTGCGGTATAATAATGTGATTTTGCCCTACCCTCAATTTTAAAACTCGTAATACCGCTTTTTATAAGCTCCGGTATATGCTCTGCCATACAAAGGTCGTTCGCATTTAGGATATATGTTCCTTTTTCGTCCTCAGTAATATCAAAAAACTGACCCGGTCGCTTTTGTTCCACAAGTGAATAGCTCCAACGGCACGGCTGCGCGCAATCGCCGCGGTTAGCGTCACGTCCCGTCATATAAGCGGAAAGCAAGCAACGCGCTGAAAACGAAACGCACATTGCACCATGCACAAAAGCTTCAATCTCAAGCTCCTTCGGAGTTTTTGCACGGATTTCCGCAATCTCGCCAAGTGAAAGCTCACGAGATACAACAATACGCTTTGCGCCCAGCTCATAAAAAGCACGCGCTGTTTCGTAGTTGACTATCCCCGACTGCACAGAAATGTGCATCTCAGCATTTTCGGCATATTTTTGTGCAAGCTTCAGTGTGCCGAGATCGGAGATTATAAGTGCATCAACCCCTGCCGAATCGCAAAGCTCCAAAAAGCTCGGCAGACGCTCAAGCTCATCATTTCTTACAAGTGTATTGCAAGTTACATAAACCCTGACACCGTTTTGGTGGGCATATTTCACCGCACTTTCAAGCTCGCTATCGGCAAAGTTAGCAGCCGCCGTGCGCATACCGAACTCGCTTCCTGCAAGATATACTGCGTCTGCACCAAAAAGCACAGCCGCTTTGAGCCGTTCAAAATTGCCTGCCGGACAAAGCAATTCGGGATTTTTTTTATTCAAGCTGTTTTGCATATTTTCAGTCTTCTCCCCACTTGCCTTGTGCTTGCAGCGAGCTTATAACGGAGTTATGCTCTTCATATGTTTTAGTATAATAAAAATTAAAGTCGGTATCAGTAACAAAGTAGAAGTACTTGCCCTTCATATCCATATCCGGTTCTAGTGCTGCTTCAATTGCCTTATTACCCATTGAGCAAAGCGGTCCCGGCGGCAAACCCTCTGTCTTATTCGTGTTGTAATTATCACCGTACGGATAGTTGGCCGTGGGAGAAGAGCCGAGCAATCGAGGTTCATCGCCCCAATCCTCAAGTCTGCTGTAAAATACAGCGGCAACCTTCGGCATCTCTTTATAGTAACCGTTACATTCAAGCTCTATTACAGAAGCCATTGAAAGTATTTCGTGCACGGAATATCCGCGCTTTTTAGCTTTATCGGCAATATTTTCCGGCAATTTGCTTTGGAAGTTTTCAAGCATTTTTGTAATTGCCGCCTCTGCCCCCGCTTTTGAATGCCATTTATAAAACTCATATTTATCGGGGTACAGGTAACCCTCCAAACGATAATGCACGGATTTTGTGGGAATATCCTTAATGAAATCAAAATCAAACTTGCTGTTTTGTACAGCGTCGTAAAAATCCACTTTACTGCAAACGCCGTTATCCTCCAAAAGCTTTGCAATGCTGTCGACAGTTGCCATTTCGGGAATTGAAACAGTTACGGTTTCGCTTGTAAAGCCTTCGACAGTTGAAAGCTCGTTGACAAGAGCAGCATAGCCCATATCTGTGGTAAGGTTGTGCACTCCGCTTGTGAACTTTTCATAATAACCCTTTTTACCGGCGTAAAGTTTAAAAAGAAACGGGAACTGCACAGCTCCCTTATCGTGAAGCTCGTCGGTTATTGTTTCAAGAGCCTCGCCCTTTTCAATCGTTATGGTAATGCTCTTTGAAGCACGTAATCCCATATAATCTATAACGCCGAAAATAGCGCCCATTGCAATACCTGCCGAAACTGCAAGAATTGCAATAAGCCATATAAATGTGCGAAGCACACCTTTTTTTCTGCGCTTTTTACGCATTGCTTTTTGTTTTTGACTCTTGTTTTGTGCATCGTCATTTTTCGGCTGTTCAATTGAAAAACCACTGCCTATAACATATTCGTCGGCAACCTGAGTGCTGTTGTCGGCTTCGATACTTTCAGTGTGAACAGGCTGTGTCTCTTGCACTGTCTGTTGCTCCTGTCGATTCTTAATCGGATCGAATTCTCCGGTTTTAAAATTGTTTTCCATAGCTTTCACCGTTCCTTATTCTTTCATAGTCTGCGGTTTCGCTGTTCCGAAAGGCAGCGTTTAATATATTTCTCGGTTATAATATAATCCAGCTTTCTGTCAAACCTGCCGTGCATAAGCTTATATTTTAAATCCTGCATATAGCAAAGTCCTGCCGTAACTCCGTTATATCCTGCAATGTACCTGTCATAATATCCTTTACCGTAGCCCAAGCGATAACCGAAACGGTCGATCATCATTGCAGGCACAAGCATAAGTGAGTTTTTGCACTCGGTTGCAATCGGCAATGAGCTGTCGGGTTCCAAAACGGAAAAAGTACCCGGCGATAATTCATCAATTGAATTTATATAATGAAAAGTCATATGTCGTGTTTCGGGAATACATCGCGGAACTGCGACGCGCTTACCGTCGGCGATGGCTGTATCGATAATTTTTCTCGTATCGACCTCAATCGGGGTTGATACATATATATACAGTGTTTCGCAGCGTTTATACTCCCTCATACGCTTAACATTTGCAAGCACACCGCTGTCTAAAAGCTGTTTTTGCTCCGGCGTTAGATTCCTGCGACGTGCTTTTGTGGATTCACGAAGCTTTGATTTGTATTCCCTTAGGTCTATTGGGCGCATTGCATATTCTTCCTCAACTTTTCAACAAATTCCGCGCCCTTTATCTGCTCCGCAATCAAAAAACCAAACTCCAAAGCAGCGCCCGCTCCCCTTGCTGTTATAACATTTTCGCTTTTCACAGCCGGTTCATTTACAATTGTTGCCCCCGGCAGTTTATCCTCAAAGCCCGGAAAACAAGTTGCAATTCTTCCGCAAAGAAGTCCAAGCTCTCCCAAGACCGAAGGAGCGGCGCAAATGGCACACAAAAGTCCGCCAGCACTTGCTGTTTGTTTAACGGCATCTGTAACTATCTTGCTTGCCGCAAGATTTTTTGTGCCGGGCATACCGCCGGGCAATATAATGCCTTTACAGTTTTTCATCTGAAGTTCGCTGTCTTTAATATCCGCTCTAACGGTAATGCCGTGGGCACCTGTTATCTCTTTAGAACCGACGCCTACTGTTATGGTTTCAATTTCGCACCGTCTTAAAATATCAAGAGGCGCCAAAGCCTCTGTCTCTTCAAATCCGTCTGCCAAAAATAAATAAAACATTGTATTTCCTCCGCTAATGTTGTCTGCAAAAGCTATATAAGCCTTTTTACAATATCAAAAATTTCATCGGCTATGCTTTCAATACTTCTCAATGTGCCGTCGCTTGTGCAGTCAATACTGATCCAACCGTTCTGCCTTGCGGCAAAAACGGCGGCATTTCTGCAATGCTTCTGATATTCGGTACTGCTTTCGTGAATATCGCGCCGGCTTTCATCGCCGCCGTACCTAGTTGCCAAAAGCTTATCCGAAACCTCTTGTGGCATATTTAAAAACAATACTGCGTCCGGCAAAGGTATACCCATTTTGTTGTACTCAAAATCGTAAAGCCAATTGCAAAAATCCTCCCATTTGTCTTGTGGAAGCTTTGAGCATTGATGAATAACATTTGATGTAACATATCTTCCGCAAAGCACAATGCCGCCGTTATTATAAAACTCGCCCCAATCCTCTTTAAATGAAGCATAGCGGTCAACCGCATAAAAAGCGGATGCGGCATATGCGTTAACACTCTCGGGGGTCTTCCCGAAATCGCCGTTAAGATACATCTTAACAGGCTCGCAGGCCTTTGAGCCGTAATTCGGCAGCGACACCTTGCGGCAGTTCACATCAGACGCTTTAAGCCTTTCAAAAAGTCTGTCAAGCTGAGTGCTTTTACCGCATCCGTCAAGCCCCTCTATAACGATAAGCTTACCCATTTTGTACCTCTTCACGAATCTGTTTGTATTTTGCTTTCATTTCCGCCGCTTTTTTACAGCTCATTTTCCCCTCGTGACAAGCACCGTCTACACAAGCTGGACCCACCTTGCCGAAAAGACTCGGTGCTTCCTTATAAACAAGCTTATACATTTGCTCAGCCAAATCTCTGATCTCCCACTGTGCACGATTGCAAAGACGGTGACGAAAGAAATTGTATAGACTTCTTACATTCATCGTAACCACCATTTTTGTGTCGCAGGCATTGGGAAGAACAAAACGGGCGTCTTCGTTTGCTTTCTTTTCAGCTGCTTTTTCAGCAGCCTTTTCTTCCATACCGTCAGCCATCATCTGCTCTTTATGGCGGGCGGTTAAAATGCCCTTAAGCTTTTCGTAATACACCCTGTCGGCCTCCATAGCCTCTAAGAAAACCTGTTCGGCTTCCGGTATCGCGGCAATTTCCGGCGGAGTGATATACTGAAAGTTATCAAGCGATACATAGCGCTGACTTTGAACAGAATAAGACGCAAGCCTATGTCTTGTTATTTGCGCAAGCAATGCGCGCGATACACCCTCTATTCCAAAGGTAAAGCTAACGTGTTCAACCGGGCTTTCGTGACCCATATCGGCAAGCATCTTAACAAAGCTTTCTGTTTTTTCTTTTGTTAAACCCCGACTGATTTCCGTAACTCCCACTTTAGAGTAGCAAAGCTTTGCCGCGGCGGCAACCACCTTTTCCGGCTCGGGAGTATGTGCAATAAGCGTGACTGTTGACATAATAATAAACAATCCTTTCTTAGCGCCTACTTAAAAACAATATGCTCTCAGATTAAAAGCTTTGCGGCGCTTTCTAAAAGCACAGAATTAATAGAAAACCGTGCGTCTTTGTTTTAACCTACAGTTAAAACGCATTATCTTACCGAACATTATATCAAAAAAACCATCGTAAGGCAACAAAACTTGCAAAATATGACGAAATTTTTTTATATTTCAAAAAAGCTCTTTCATAATGCGTCAAGATGTGATAAAATATTTGTTGAAAAACCAATGTGGAGGGACATATATGTCAGAAAACAAACACGCACCGTTCGGAGACCTTGCCATTATACCCCTTAGAGGCTGCGAGGAGCTGGCAGCAAAGGTAGATTACTATTTACTGCAATGGCGCGGAATGCCCGACGAGCACACATTTATTGTCAATGTGGACTGTCCGCGTTTCGGCACAGGAGAAGGCAAAGCGGTTTTGAATCATACCGCACGCGGTCTTGATGTTTACATTGTGGTTGATTGCTTTAACTACGGTGTTACATACAAGATGTACGGAAAAGAAATTCCTATGAGCCCCGATGACCATTATCAGGATTTAAAGAGAGTTATATCGGCACTCGGCGGCAAAGCTCGTCGCATAACCGTTGTTATGCCAATGCTTTATGAAGGCAGACAGCACCGCCGTACCTCGCGTGAATCGCTTGACTGCGCAATGGCTTTGCAAGAGCTGTGCAATATGGGCGTTTCAAACATCTTAACCTTCGACGCACATGACCCGAGAATTCAAAACGCAATTCCGCTCGGTGGTTTCGACAATGTTCAGCCGACATACCAAATGATTAAAGCAATGCTTAAAACCGTACCCGATATTCGTCTTGACCGTGAGCACACAATGATCATTTCTCCCGATGAAGGCGGTATGTCACGCTGCATATACTTCTCATCCGTTCTTGGTTTGGAAATGGGTATGTTTTACAAGCGCCGCGACTATTCAAAAATAGTTAACGGCAGAAACCCGATTGAAGCGCATGAGTTTTTGGGCAATGACATAAGCGGCAAGGACGTTATCATCGTTGACGACATGATCGCCTCCGGCGACTCTATGCTCGACCTTGCGGTAAAGCTCAAGGAAATGAATGCAAAGCACATTTATATGTTCTCAAGCTTTGGTCTGTTTACAAACGGTCTTGAAAAATTTGATGAATATTATGAGAAGAAAATGTTTGACCGCATTTTCACAACAAACCTAATTTACAGCCGCAACGAACTGCTTGAGCGCGAGTGGCACACAACAGTTGATATGTCTAAATACATTGCATATCTTGTTGATACAATGAACTATGACAATTCAATAAGCGAGCTGCTTAACCCAAGTCAGAGAATTCGTGCAATTCTTAAAAAATACAATCAGATTTAATAGGTACTTTACAAATCTCGCAACAGCTCTATTATGAAAAAATCACACCGACCTAATAAGCATTAAGGCTTACTTGGTCGGTGTTTTTAAAATTACTGCACGGCTTTTACAAAACCGCCTAACGACAGCGCACCCCGAGCCTCGCGCCTTGGCGCAACCGTTTTTTTAGTGTGATTTTTTTATAAATCGCATTCTATCAAAAAAACGGTTTGTAAAGCCGATATATCGGCTTTACCATCGCCCTAACCGGGCGATGCGCGCCAAGGCGCGAGGCTCGTGGTACGCTGTCGGCGGCGGTTAGGCGAACAATAATAATCCGAATCAGTTTTTTCGCTGCGGATTTTCCGCATTGCTGTGTTAAAATCCTCGTTAATCCGAAAGGATTAACTACGTTTTATGCCTTGCACTGCAAAAAATCCGTTACAGGAAAAAATCTGCGACCTAAAACGAGTGGATTTTTGTGCGGATTTTAATGCGGAGGATGCAATAAGGCTTCCGCCTTATAAAGACGACAAGTGAAAATACGCCGAAAATGCACCGTTTTAGGCTGGTTCGGATTTATTATTGTTCGCCTAAGTTAAAAAAATAAAGGTGGGGAAGTAATGCTAAGAAAAATACTCAGTCTTTGCTTTTGTGCTTTAATTGCGGTTAGTGCTTGCGGCTGTGCAAGGAGCAGCAAAACAAGCAACGACTCCGGCGCAGAGGCAACTGACAGCATTGGCAAAGATATCAAAATCGAGTGCTCGGATGACGAATGGGTGAGCGAAAACGGCGACGAGGGATTTTCCACACCGTTTATAAACGCCGAGTGCGAGGACGCATATGATATGAACCGCGATATTGAGAAAGCCGCAGAAAGCTATAAGAATACTGCCGGCAATCAAAAGATAATCGGCACAAAGTACAGCTTTTCGGTTCACAATGCTTTGCTGAGTGTTGTATATTCCGCGCGAAGAGCAGACGGAAAAAACATTTACAAAGCATATAATCTAGACCTATCGAATGGTAAAAAAGCAACAGCTGAGGCGGTTGCGGAATATGTTGGGAAATCTAAATCGGAATATCAAAAGTTTATAAAGGAGCTTTGCACCTTTGCTTTTAATTATAACTTCGGAAGCTTTGAAGGCAAGGTTCCGGTATACAGTGAAATGCTTGAAAAAACAATGGGCGATGAAAATCTACAAAGGGCTGTGCCGATTGTGGAAAAGAGCGGTGAGCTCGGAGCAATTGTAACGCTCTATTCTCTTAACGGCGAGGTAATTCAGGAAAAAGTTGCCTTCAAAAACGGCGAAGCGGTGGTTGAGTGATGGGATTGTTCGGCATTGGCAAAAAGAGCAAAATCGCAAAGAGTTTCAACGGCAAGTGCGTTAACTATGTAACGCGGCGTGTGGAGGACGAAAACGGCGTGCGCGATGAGATTGTGGGTAAAAACGGCAGGATTGCCGTGGTTGACGGTTTTATAAAGGTTATTTGCGAAACCGATGATGTGTTTCGCTGCCGCGAGGATCAGGCAAAGGTCAACGTGCTTTTAAGCGGTAACGGCGCGGTGGTTGAGGGCGAAAACTCGGTTATAGGTTCAAAGGACAAAATTATTGTTTATTATTCAAAATTAAAGTGATGTATATCGTTGTTTGTAATGCACGGTAAAACGGCATTTAAAAATAAAGAGCAGGGGACGTTTTGTCACCTCTCAAAACTATGCCGACAGAATAATTTGCGGCAAAAATCAGGGGGCACAGCAGTAATGAAGGAGTTTTTAAAAAGAAAGGATATCTGTTTTTCTGCAAAGAGGTACGGTATCGACGCTATGAGCGCAATGGCACAAGGTCTTTTTGCCTCGCTGCTTATAGGAACGATTTTTCAAACGATCGGCAAGTATTCCGGTCTTGAAATATTTAATGATATTGCAGCATTTGCTGCTGCTGCTGCCGGCGCCGTTATCGGTGTTGCGGTTTCGTTTGCTCTCAAGGCTCCGCCTCTTGTTATGTATACCGCCGGCGCTGTCGGCGCTGCAGGATACGCTATGGGTTACAATTACAGCGGTGATTCGTCGCTTGCCGCAGGCCCTCTCGGTGCATTTTTGGCGGTTGTTGTGGCAACAGAGCTCGGCAAGGCGGTTTCAAAAGAAACAAAGGTGGATATCCTTGTAACGCCTGCTGTCACAGTGTTTTCCGGCGTTGCCGTGGCAAAGCTTTTGTGCCCGGCGGTGGGCTGGCTTATGTATTATCTTGCACAGTTCATCGGTTGGACAACAAGCATAACGCCGCTTATAATGGGTCTTATTATATCGGTAATTGTCGGCATAATCCTCACATTGCCGATTTCATCTGCCGCAATTTGCGCAATCATCTTTTCTCCTGCCGAAATTGAGGTAGCGGGAAAAAACCGCGAGGGACTTTTGCTTGCGGCAGGCGCCGCAACCGCAGGCTGCTGCGCACAGATGGTAGGCTTTGCGGTTTGCAGCTTTCGTGAAAACCGCTGGGGCGGTCTTGTGGCACAGGGTCTCGGCACATCAATGCTGCAAATAGGAAACC
>USAR01000021.1 GCA_900552605.1 uncultured Oscillospiraceae bacterium
CTGACAAAAATCAAAAAAACGGGTGATTCTCTCGATTACGCTCTCGGAAGAATCGCCCGTTGACATTTAAATTTTATATATTTTTCAGCATTTTAACCGTTGCTTCGGTATCATCGGCATTAAAAACAAAACTGCCTGCCACAAGCACCGTTGCACCTGCATTTTTGCAATCTACCGCATTTTCCGCATTAACGCCGCCGTCAACCTCAAGCTCAATTTTTCTGCCTGCCTTTTCAATCTCCTTTTTAAGCACCCTTAGCTTATCAAGCGCTTCCGGCATAAATTTCTGACCGCCGAAACCGGGTTCAACCGACATTACAAGCACCATATCCACAAGCGGCAGCAAGTGAAAAATTTCCTCCGGCTTTGTTTTCGGTTTTATAGTAACAGCCGGCTTGCAACCGAGCTTTCTTATTTCCCTAAGCACATTCGCAGGGTCACTTTCTGCCTCAAAGTGAATATTCAAATATTCTGCAAACGGGGCGAAATCCGCAATATACCTATTTGGCTCATCAATCATCAGATGAATGTCTAGCGGCAAAGTTGTATGCCGTTTAATGGACTTTATAACCGGCACACCGAATGAGATATTCGGCACAAAACAGCCATCCATAACATCGAGATGCAGCATATCGGTGTTTGCGTTTTCAAGTTTAACAAGGCTTTTCTCAAGCTCTAAATAATCGCAGGTTAATATTGACGGTGAAACTTTCATTACTGTTTTCTCCCTTAAATTTTATAAACTCCCGACTCAAGCCGCACAAGCACCACGCCGTCGATTTTTAAAAACTGATAAACAGGCTCTAAGAACTCGGCATATTCACTCACCGTGTAGCTTTCGGTATCAACCGTCCACACCTTGCCAAGCTCGCTGTCACAAACATAAATCGTGCCGCCCTCTGCAAAAAGACCGCACGGCTTACCGAATTTTGATGACACGTCGCCGATTCTAAGTGTTTGTCGCATATTTGTGGGGTCAAACCGCGCAACACACTTTTCCTCCGGAAACGAGCACCAGATATCGCGGTTTAAAAACACAACATCGGCAGCTCCGCTCTCGCCGTATTTTAGCTCTCCGTTCCACAGCAGTCTCGCCTCAGTGTCAAACATTCTTGCGCTTCCGTCCGGATAAACACACAGTTGCTTGTCATTCGGCAGCTGCGCAACATTCCAATAAAACGGGTTTTCAAGCGCCGCCTCTATTCTTTCATAATACTGACCGAATTTTGCAAGCAGATAAACGTTCCTTGTTACGGCGTTCATCGTTCCTTTTTCAAAAGATACCAAGTTATATCCAACCACCATCTTACCGCTGTTTTCATCATCGGCACGTCGACACGACACTATAAACCCGTTTGGAAGCGGTAAAATATCAAGCGCTGTTTCGTCGAAAACCTTAATCATATCTTTTCACTTTCCTCTTTAATTTCCTTTGCAAGAAGCATATCGTCCTTAATGCCGTACGGTAGAATCTTAACAATATCTCCCGACAGGTATTTGTCGCTTTCAAGCTGCACCCTTGTGTAGTTTTCCGTATATCCCTCGCAAACTCCGTCCTTTTGCGTTTCCACAAGCAAGCTTGCCGGAATATTAAGGCTTTTTTTCAAAAACTCATTGTGCAGTTGCTCCGCAAGTCTTATCATCTCTTCACTTCTCTGTGACTTGACAGCACGCGTTATTTTACCTTCAAGCTTTGCTGCGGCTGTACCGTTTCTTACGGAATACGCAAAAACGTGACATTTTGAAAAGCCGATTTTCTTAACAAATGCAAGCGATTCTTTAAATTCATCATCTGTCTCGCCGGAAAAGCCAACCATAACATCGGTTGTGACAGCTGCATTTTCTCCGAATGCTCTTATACGCTCAACAAGGTCCTCATAAAATTCGGCAGTGTAGTGTCTGTTCATTCTTTTAAGGGTTTCATTGCAGCCGGATTGCAGCGACAAATGGAACTGCGGACAAAACTTGGGGTTGGCAAACAGTGCAGCCAAAATGTCGTCTGTTATGTGATCGGGTTCAAGCGAGCCCAAGCGCACCCTTTTGATGCCGTCGGGTTTTGAAGCCGCTGAAACTGCGTCGCAAAGTGTAAGCCCGTTGTCAAAACCGTATGCCGAGAGGTTGATACCCACAAGCACAATTTCACAAAAACCGTTTTGCGACAGCCTCTCAGCCTCTTTCCCAATGTCCTCAACACTTCGTGAGCGCACCCTACCCCTGCCGTATGGAATAGCACAGTAAGAGCAAAAGCGGTTGCAGCCGTCCTCAATTTTCATATAGGCGCGTGTTCTGCCTGAAAAAGCGGAGATGCTCGGTGTGCAAAACTTTTCGCCCTGCTCGTGCTTTTCAACAGCCAATACTCTTTCACGAGTATTTAAAAACTGCTCCACAAGCTGAGGTATTCTTTTGTGGTCGGTGTTACCGAAAACAATATCCGCTGCGTCAAGCTTATAAGCTTCATCGGGAAAAGCCTGCGCCATACAGCCGCAAAGCACCGTTATACAGCTTGGGTTTTGTTTTCTTATATGCCTTAATGTCTGCCGTGTTTTGCGGTCGCTCTCGGCAGTAACTGTGCAGGAATTAAGCACAAATACGTCAGGGTTGTCGTTTTCATCAACGATTTCGTATCCTATATTTTGAAATATTTCACGCATTACCTCGGTTTCGTATTGGTTAACCTTGCAGCCGAGGGTGCAAAATGCAATTTTCATTTCTTTCTCCGAATCTTTTTTACTCTTTCATATCCATTATACATTTTGCCGCATCAATAATCAATACATAATAAACAAAATATGCTTTTAATTTTTACAATTTTGCTTGACATTTTGTTGACAATACATAATAATATTTATATATGTTGCAAATGCATTGGCATGCGATAATAAAGACTGTTACGGTTTTTTGTTATCGTATCCCTATCCTAAAGGAGTGACTCATTTTGGGTAAATCATATATTTCAACCTCTGTTATAAAGCGTTTGCCGCGGTATTACCGTCATTTAGCAGAGCTTAAATCAGAGGGAAAAACACGTATTTCATCGGTAGATCTTGCCGCAAGACTCGGCCTTACCGCAAGCCAGATTCGCCAGGATCTCAACTGCTTCGGCGGTTTCGGTCAGCAAGGATATGGCTACAATATAGAACAACTGCACTATGAGATCGGAAATATCCTCGGTTTTTCGCAAATCAAGAAAACGATTATGATCGGTGCAGGTAACCTTGCGCGCGCAATTGCGCTACATATGGGCTTTGAAGCAAAGGGCTTTCGACTTATCGGAATTTTTGATAAAAAAGCATCACTTATAGGCGAAACAGTTAAGGGTATGCCGATAAGACACATTGACACGCTTGATGATTTCTGCCACGAGAACTTCCCGACAACAGCAATTTTATGTATCCCCAAGGACCAAGTAAAAGAAGTTGCCGACCAGCTTATTGCGCTTGGTGTTCGCGCTTTTTGGAATTTCAGCCACTATGACCTACTGCTGGAATACGACAATATTGTTGTGGAGAATGTGCACCTCGGCGACAGCCTTATGACGCTTAGCTACAAGTTTGCAAATCTCGAGTAGCAAGGAGAGTTTCAATTGGGTAAATACAGCGATATGCTGATAGTTTCGGATATTGACGGTACACTGCTTGGCAGCGACTTCAAAGTAAGCGATAAAAACCGTGCCGCTTTGGAAAAATTCAAATCAGGCGGCGGCAGATTTTCACTGGCTTCGGGCAGGAGTATCGGCGATGTTATTGCCATCGGCAGCGGTCTTTGCAACACCTGCTGCATCGGATTTAACGGGACGGTTATAGGAAATTCGGAAGGTATTTCTTACGCTTGCGAATTCGGTGACAGAATAAAAGAAACCGTTAGAAAAATTGCTGCTCTTGCGCCTTATTCCGATGTTGAATTTGTTACAAGAAACGGAATTTTTGTACTTAATGCAAACGAACTTACTGCGCTGCACAAAAGCCTTGTAAGCGATGCGGTTTTTGAGAAAATATGCACGTTGGACGAGCTTAAAAATCCTGTGTATATGCTGGCTTTTTGGATGCACGACAGCAAAATACCGCAATTTGCCAAGCTGCTGAAAGCGCTCGGAACAGACAGTGAATTTAACTGCTTCAGAGGGTACAAATACAGCTATGAAATTACCCCTAAATCCGCTAACAAGGGCACAGCCGCAGCAAAGCTTAAATCAATGACGAATGCCACAAGACTTTTTACCGTGGGCGACAACGAAAACGACCTTTCACTGATTGATGCTGCCGATGTTTCTTTTGCGCCGAAAAATGCAATCGAGCTTATAAAAAGCGTTGCCGACGTGCAGCTTAAAAGCTCTGCGGACGACTCGATTTTCCCCGAGATAATAGATTATATTGACAGCAATTATTAAGACTCTTGAATTACAATAAGGTGTAACTGCGAAACGCAGCGGCAAATAAGCCGTTGGCTTTGCCACCGCCTGCGGTGGTGGGCGCTCTGACGCGGCGGCACTGAAGCGTGGGGTAAAATATGTGTGCCGATTCAGGAAGGCAAGAATACTTAGCATTAAAACCGACTGCACATCGGGTTTTCTAAAAAAATTATAAAAGCGAACAAGCAGCCACTTATCGCATAACGAACAGTGACTGCTTGTTTTATTTTTTCATTATTGCCCGATATGGCACGTTTTAAAGCGCATTTATCTTAATACTTCTTGCGTGCAACATAGCTTGTGTGAAGAGCGTGGTGCGCTTTCTCGCAGCCATATCCTTCATACCACTCGCTGTAAAGCTTTTTGACAATAGGTGACTCGTGAGATTTTCTTAACGTCATCTTTGCGTCCTGATCGTAAAGAGCCTTTGCGCGAACTGCCTTAAGGTCAACGGTATCGCGTACGGACTGAGGCTGAATCGGCTGTCCGCCGCCGTTTACACAGCCGCCGGGGCAACCCATTATCTCAACAAATGTCCAATCTGCCTCACCGTTCTTAATGCGGTCCATAACCTCTTTTGCTGCAGCCGCACCTGAGGCTACGGCAACCTTTATATCAGAGCCGTTAATGTTAACGGTAGCTTCTTTAAGACCATCTGTGCCGCGGCATGCCGTGAAGTCGATCTCCGTGTTATCCTTGCCTGTAAGCCAATCGTTTGCAGTTCTTAAAGCAGCTTCCATAACGCCGCCTGTTGCGCCGAATATAACAGCGGCTCCTGTGTCCTCGCCGAGCGGATTGTCAAACTCTTCGTCCGGCAAAGCGGTAAACTTGATACCTGCGCGCTCAATCATTCTGCCAAGCTCGCGGGTAGTAAGTGCAACGTCGGTGTCGGGAACGCCTGCGGCTGCCTGATCGTCGCGGCCTATTTCAAATTTCTTTGCAGTGCAGGGCATAACGGATACAACAAATATATCCTTGGGGTCAATGCCCATTTTTTCTGCATAATATGTCTTAATAACCGCACCTGTCATCTGCTGCGGAGATTTGCAGGTTGAAAGGTTGTCGAGCATATCGGGATAATAGAACTCGCAGAACTTAACCCAGCCCGGTGAGCAAGAGGTGATCATCGGCAGTGTTCCGCCGTTGTTTATACGCTCAACCAGCTCGTTAGCCTCTTCAACAATTGTGAGGTCGGCGCCGAAGTTGGTATCAAAAACCTTGTCAAAACCAAGACGGCGCAGCGCTGCAACCATCTTTCCCTCAACATTTGTTCCAACCGGCATTCCGAAGCACTCGCCCAAGGTTGCGCGAATTGAAGGGGCAGTGTGCACAACAACGTGCTTGCTCTCATCAGCCAAAGCTTCCCAAACCCTTGCGGTGTCGTCGCGCTCTGTCAATGCGCCTGTGGGACACACAGCCGTGCACTGACCGCAGGAAATACAAGGTGATTCACTGAGATTCTCGTTAAACGGAGAGCCGATATTTGTGTCAATACCGCGGTCATTTGCGCCGATAACGCCTACATACTGCTGCTTGCAAACCGCAACGCAGCGACGGCAAAGAATACACTTGTTGTTATCGCGAACAAGGTGCGGTGTAGAGCAATCAAGCTCGTAGTGCGGTTTAAAGCCGTCGAAAGCCGAAGACTCAACACCGTAATCACGGCAGAGCTTTTGCAGCTCGCAATTTGTGGAACGAACGCAGGAAAGGCACTTTTTCTCGTGGGTTGAGAGAATAAGCTCCAAGGTAGTTCTTCTTGCCTTCTGAATTTTTTCGGTGTTGGTAAGAACCTCCATACCCTCGCTTACGGGGTAAACGCAGGCGGTAACAATGCGGAAGCCGCGACCCTCGTTAACCTCAACAACGCAGATACGGCAAGCGCCTATCTCGTTGATATCCTTCATAAAGCACAGGGTAGGTATTTCCATACCCGCTGCCCTTGCCGCCTCCAAAACAGTGGAGCCCTTGGGGCAGGTAACGGCGATGCCGTTGATTTTAAGATTTATCATATCCATTATTGTTTACGGCTCCCTTCTTAAACCTTGCTAACGGCTTTGAATTTGCAGTTGCTCATACATACGCCGCATTTTACGCACTTTTCAGAGTCAATTGTGAACGAAGGCAGCTTGTGACCCTCGGCAATATAGTTAGTCTTTTCAATTGCGCTTGCGGGGCAGTTTCTTGCACACATACCGCAGCCGATACACTTGTCTTTATCAATATTGAAAGAAAGCAAATCTTTGCAAACACCTGCGGGACAGCGTTTTTCGGTTACGTGAGCAACATATTCCTCACGGAAGAATTTAAGAGTTGCAAGCACAGGGTTAGGCGCTGTCTGACCTAGTCCGCAAAGCGAGTTTTGCTTGATGTAGTGGCAAAGCTCCTCGATCTTATCAAGATCCTCAAGCGTTCCCTTGCCCTTTGTGATTTTATCGAGCATTTCAAGCAAACGCTTTGTACCTACACGGCAGGGTGTGCACTTACCGCAGGATTCATCAACGGTGAATTCCAAGAAGAATTTAGCCATATCAACCATACAGGTATCTTCATCCATAACGATAAGTCCGCCTGAACCCATCATACAGCCGATTGCAGTAAGGTTATCATAATCGATCTCTGTGTCAATAAGACTTGCCGGAATACATCCGCCGGAAGGACCGCCGGTTTGTGCAGCCTTAAACTTCTTGCCGTTAGGAATACCTCCGCCGATCTCCTCTATAACCTCGCGAAGTGTTGTTCCCATCGGGATTTCAACAAGCCCGGTGTGCTTTATCTTGCCACCCAAAGCAAATACCTTTGTTCCCTTCGAGCGTTCTGTACCCATTGAAGCGAACCAATCGGCGCCGCGAAGAATGATCTGCGGAATGTTTGCAAAGGTTTCAACGTTATTTTCAACTGTCGGGCTGTTGTAAAGACCTTTAACCGCCGGATATGGAGGACGCGGACGCGGCTCGCCGCGGTTACCTTCGATCGATGTCATAAGTGCGGTTTCCTCACCGCAAACAAACGCACCGGCGCCGAGACGAATGTGAAGGTCGAAATCGAAGCCTGAATTGAATATGTTTTTGCCGAGCAGACCGTACTCGCGAGCCTGGTCGATTGCAATCTGCAAACGCGCAACAGCGATCGGGTACTCTGCACGAACATAAACGTAACCCTGTGTTGCGCCGATGGCGTAACCCGCAATTGCCATTGCCTCGATAATTGAGTGAGGGTCACCCTCCAAAACAGAGCGGTCCATAAACGCACCGGGGTCGCCCTCGTCGGCATTACATACAACATATTTCTGCGGAGCCTTGTTGGGAGCGCAAAGAGCCCACTTTCTGCCGGTGGGGAATCCGCCGCCGCCTCTGCCGCGCAGCCCTGAATCGGTAACGCATTTGATAACGTCCTCAGGAGTCATCTCCGTTAAAACCTTGCCGAGTGCGGCGTAGCCGTCCATTGCAATGTATTCGTCGATGCTCTCGGGGTTGATAACGCCGCAGTTTCTTAAAACAACACGGTTCTGAGTTTTATAGAACACGGTGTCGTTTAGAGAAACATTACCCTCAACCTCTTCTTCACCTGTGTCGTTATACACAAGTCTTTCAACAATGCGGCCCTTAAGAAGGTGCTCGGAAACGATTTCAGGCACATCCTCGGGGGTAACACGGCTGTAAAAAGTTCCGTCAGGATGAACAATAACAACAGGACCCAAGGCACAAAGACCGAAGCAGCCTGTCTGAACGACCTTTACTTCTTCCGCAAGACCGTTTTTGCCGATTTCTTCGGCAAAGGTGTTTTGAATTGATTTACTGCCGGACGAAGTACAACCCGTTCCGCCGCAAATCAGCACGTGAGTTCGAATCATATAACGATACCTCCAAATTATGCCTTGTTGGCAGCGATTGTATACTCTGTTACAACCTTGCCGCCTTTAAGATGCTCTTCAACAACGCGGTTTACCTTTTCCGCAGTCATTTTAACGTATGTAACCTTTTCCTTGCCTGCTTCGTAAACCTCAACAACCGGCTCGAACTGACAAATGCCGATGCAGCCTGTCTGGGTAACGATAACATTTGATGCAAGCCCCTGCTTGTTAACCTCGTCTACAAATGCGTTAAGAACAGGACGTGCGCCTGCAGCAATACCGCAGGTTGCCATTCCTACAACCACTCTTTTTTCCGAGGAGTCCTCGCGCAGGGCGACCTTGTCTTTCATTTTTTCTTTAATCGCCTGCAATTCTGCCAATGATTTCATAATCTATCTTTCCTTTCTCCTGATTTTAATTTAAAGTGTAAAGGTTAGAATATTGCTCGTTTAAATAATCCTTCACAAAGCAAAGCACTTCATAGCAATTAAGCGGAACATCGTTTCCAAGCTGCTCGCGCATTTCGCGTGTATCAAGCCTTACCTCTTTTTGAAAATACTTATGCACAAACAAAAAGTCGGTTTCCGGATGACCGTTTATAAGCGTTTCCACGGTTGACACTATATCGCCAAGCGGTGTGAAGTCTATATGATTTTTATTGTAAACAGCCGTTACTGTTGTGCCGTGTTCGGCAGGAGATTCATCTGCTGTTTTTGAAGTTATGCTAAAGCTGCCGCCCGTCATTTCAGCAGAAAGCTTTAAAAACGGAACGCCGAGTCCTACCTTTCTTGTTGTGCGGGTTGTGTAAAAAGGATCTGCAACCGATTTAAGCACTTCCCTGCTCATTCCGCAGCCGTTATCCGCAATTTTAAGCGTCAGCTTGTCGGCTGTTTCATCAATCAGTATTTCAGTAAGGCTTGACCCTGCTTTAACGGAGTTTTCTGTAATATCAAGAATATTAAGCGATAGCTCTTTCACTGATTCTCTCCTTGCGCTCTGAGAATTTCAAAAAGCTTTTTTCTTACAAGCACGCTGCTGTACGGCTCGTCATCAATATCAAAATAACCTGCTCTTTCACTAACATCCCAAAGATAGTGAGCGTCTGAACACACAAGCTTCGTTATACCATCAAGGTCATACATTTTACTGTATTTCTCAATGCTTTCGGCACTGTGAAATTCTGCGCATCGAAATCCGCAATCCTTCGGAAACGTTCCAAGCACCGCCACAATTCCGTTTGCCTCGCGGTCGATATGCGCAGGATAGCAAACAGCGCCGAAACGCTTTCCTAAAGCCGCACATTCTTCAACGGTGATTGTTGTTGCATTTGAAAGCAGGTGTTCGTCCTTACCTATAACCTCATCGTTTTCATCGGTGATAAGCTGTTCACCGTAAATATCCACGCGGTTTTTAATAAGGATTCTTCTGCTTTGCAAAAACAGGTCAAATTCCGTTGCCGCCTCAAGCTCTTCAAAAAGAAAAACTATATGAATATCCTCAGCGGTGGTAAGCTCTGTTCCCGCAATCGGCACAATGCCCTGCCGCTTTGCCGCGGCAAAAAACGCGGGACAGTTTTTTGTGGTGTTGTGGTCGGTAAGCGCCATTACGTTAAGCCCGTTTAAAGCGCCCATTCCGGCAAGATTATTCGGTGTATTGTCGTTATCGGCGCACGGCGACAAGCAAGAGTGCATATGTAGGTCGTAATAATATCTGTTCATAAATTCTTGTTTAAAAACAGTGCCGCTTCATATGCGCTGAGACTTGTTGACAACACATTTATGCCCTTTTCGTTTGCCGCTTTTGCAACGTCGCTTTCAAGCTTTACATCCTCTGCAAGCAATATGCAAGAAACGTCTGCAAGACTTGCCACGGCAACAGTATTAATGTTTGACATAATGGTTATCCAAATATTATCCTGCCGTGCTCTGCCCATTACCCAGCTTAAAAGGTCGCCTATATAAACACCGTTTATTTCGCGCTCGCCGTCAGGCAGAGATATTACGTTTATTCCGTCCGTTCGGCATAGCTCATTAACTGTCATTTCGGCTCCCCCTTAGCTTTAAGATAACTCTCAATTGCCTGCCGCATTGTTAAAATACAGTCTTCCTTATCAGCACGTCCCTTAACAACGTCCTCTGCAAAAGCACGGCAGTTCGGCGCACCGCAGGAGCCGCAATCGATTCCCGGCAGCTCGTCTTTAAGCCGCTGTATATCCGCAAGCATTCTCATTGATTCCGCCATATTTTCACTGAGTCTTGAAATAGGCTGATAAAGCGGAAGCTCGTTGAAAAAATATCCCTCGGGGATATATTCCGATTCTTCCTTCGAAAGCGAATGCTGAGAAACGGGCAAGTATCTTCTCAGCGTCTGCAGACGTGCTTTTGCGATAAATGGGTTTTGCACCGCCGCAACGCCGCCGACGCAGCCGCCCGTGCAGGCGTTAAGCTCGATAAACTCAAGCTTCGGAATGTTGCCGTTTTCAATTTGGTCGAGCACACGAATAACGTTGTCGATACCGTCTGCCGCAAGATAGTTTTCATTGAAGATTGCCGTTGCCTCGCCGCCTGTTGACGCCCAGCCTATTCCGATCATTCCGGAATCTGACATTGCCACAGGCACATCGGTAGGCTTCATCTCGTTAATAAGCTTAAAATAAACATCGGAAATCGAAACAACCGCGTTCACCTGACTTTTGTAATCGCCGAAACCGTTTTTAACATAGCTTGCCTTTGAAGGACACGGCGATATAAAACAAACGCCTATATCATCATCCGAAAGCTCGGGATGCTGCTTTTTGGCACGCACTCTCGCAAGCTGCGCCGCAATTTCCATCGGCGGCAGCATTTGCACAATGTTATCATTCAGAAACGGAAATCTCAGTGCAATAAGCCTTACCACAACAGGGCAGGCGGAGCTTATAACCGGTTTTTTTATACCCTCGGTTTTAAGGTAAAGCCTTGTGTATGCCGAGACCAGCTCTGCCGCTGCCGAAACCTCATAAACATCGTCAAACCCAATCTTCAAAAGACCGTTAAGAACATAGTCAACGTCTTCCAAATTATCAAACTGACCGTAAAGCGTTGGGGCAGGCAGTGCGATTTTCCACTTAAAGCTCTTCATATCATCAAGCTTATTGAAAACCGCTTTTTTTGCCTTACTTGGGCAAATGCGAATACACTCTCCGCAATCAATGCACCTTGCAGGATCTATAACCGCACGGTTTGAACGTATGCGAATTGCCTCTGTCGGGCAATGTCGCAAGCAGGTGGTACAGCCGTTGCATTTTGAAACGTCCAAAAAAACTGAGTGTTCATATGTATTCATATAAATACCTTTTTAATCGGTATGCCCGATATTTACCCTCATTGTTATGGTTGTGCCCTCTCCTATGACAGACTGAATATCCATACTGTCGGTATAGCGCTTCATATTAGGAAGCCCCATTCCGGCGCCGAATCCAAGCGAGCGTATGCTGTCGGGTGCTGTTGAAAAGCCCTCCTGCATTGCCTGCTCTATGTTCTTAATGCCGGGTCCGTGATCGCAAAGAACTATCTCTATTGCATCCTCCAAAACGGTGATATCCGCTTTGCCGCCGCCTGCATGGATAACCATATTTATCTCGCCTTCATACATGGCAATTGAAACTCGCCTGATGGTTTCGGGGTCCAAGCCAAGCTGCCTAAGGCTTTTTTTAACCTGCACGGAAGCGCGTCCCGCAGAGGTAAAATCTTCCCCGTCAACATCGAAATGGAAGCGAAGCCCCTCGCTCATTTCTTCACCTTGTTTCCGACAAGACCGTTGCAGTAAAGAATGCCGCACGCGTCATACATACGCTTATCGGTTGTCATTAAAACGATGCCGCTTTCCTTTGCCAGCTCA
>USAR01000022.1 GCA_900552605.1 uncultured Oscillospiraceae bacterium
TGCCGAAACGGTGGTTTTCATATGTTCCGCCGCTTTTGTCATTCGCTGTTTTACAATATCGTCGCTGCAACTCATAATTTTAGCAATCTGCGTAACGGAGAGCCCGTTGAAATAGTGCAGCATAAGGGTCATACGCTGTGCGTCGTTAAGACGGTCGAGCATGCGATCCATAACGCCGGACGCACGGGCTTTGTCATATTCTCCCTCTTTCATAGAGGAAATTTCTGCTGCCGAAAACAGCGGCTCCGACGTATCGCCTACTTCTTGCAAAAACAGCATCGGCTTCATCTTGTGAACATAGTTATAGCACTTAATTGCCGCAATGTTTTTTATCCAAAGCTCAAACTGGCCTGCCTGCGGCAGGGTGTCGAGCCTTTCAAAAGCACAGGAAAAGGTTTCACAGCAAAGCTCCTTGGCGCGTTCCTGATCGTTCTCAACAAGCTTTGAGCAAAAATAATATATCTGATTTTTATACATCGCATAAATTTTGGCAAGACACTCCGCATTGCCGCGCTTTGCGCCCTCAATAATCTCAACCATAATTCAAAAGTCCTTTGTTTTCGTTTTAATATAAACTTGCTGCTGTGCAAAAAGCCGCACCGTCCGCAGCTTAATTTTTGTCTTATTACAAAATCTTTGATTTGGTTACAACTTTTCAAAGAAAATATAACTATACATGATTATTATAATATAAAAGGTTACAAATTGCAATATTTTCTTTTTGTTGAGAAGCACATGCAGCAGTTTTTGTGTCTTTTAAAAAAATTGCCAACTGCAATACACGGTGTGCCGCGCGGAAACAGGGTATTGCGGCGAGTGGCTTATCAATCTCAAGAACAACGCTTTGAATACTCCTGTGCCACTCGCACATATCTGTTCAATCCTTTTGTTTTCAGCAGCCGCTTGCCTAATTATAGTTTTTGCGTCGGCTGTTTTCTTGATTTTAGTTGCGCATATCAGCTAAGATTTTGCTCCCGCATTTTCTCGTCAGACTAATAACAGCGTTTTTTCAATATTCAAGACATCGCGAAATAATTTCGTTAGACACTAAAAAGCCGCTTTTTGTAAGCTTTAAAACCCCGTTTTCAAAGGTTGCCATTCCGTTTTTTGATAGCTCGGCTGCAAATTTCAGCAGTCCGTCTTTATCGAGCGCTGATGAACCGCAGTCATCAATATCGTTTTTTTGCTCACGAAGTGCCATGTTGCAATATTCTTCAATCGAAATGCCGTCGGCAGTTCTGAGTCCTAACATCAGGTATTCTTCGGCGGTTCCTCCGACGTCTTCAAAAACAGGTCCTCCGCCGTTTATAAACTCGTTTATATCCGATTTGTAATAATACCGTCTGCCGTTCAAAAATCCGTGCGCGGCAGGACCTATGCCTATATATTCTCCGCATTTCCAATAATTCATATTGTGCCTTGAGTAAAAGCCGTCTTTTGCAAAATTTGATATTTCGTATTGCTTATATCCGTTATCCTCAAGCGTATTGCAGCACTGCAAATAAAGCTCGGCGGCGGTGTCGGGATTAGGAAGACTAAGCCTATTTTGCATATTGTAAAGCGGCGTGCCCTGCTCAAGCTTTAGCAGATATGCCGAGATGTGCTTCGGCGACAAAGCGGTGACAAAGCTCAGTGTTTCTGCAAGACTTGCGGCAGTTTGGCTTGGTATTGCCAGCATAACGTCGGCTGAGATATTCTTGATACCTGCTTTTCTTGCGGCTGCAAAGGTTTTTTGCACATCTTTGTTACAATGTCTTCTTGAAAGGAGTTGCAGCTCATTATATGCTGCGGTTTGCACACCGAGAGAAAGGCGGTTTATGCCGCCGCTTGCAGCGGCAGACAGCGTGTCGTAAATATCATCGGCAGGGTTTGCCTCAATTGTGGCTTCCGAAAACGGACCGAATGCGTTCACTGCCTTCAGCAGCCTTTCAACGCGCTTTGCGCCGAGCAGAGTCGGTGTGCCGCCGCCTATATAAAGCGTGTCGGCTTTAATTCCGCGGTATTTTTGCAGTTCGTTTATAGCCGCCGTAACATAAGAATCCATAAGCTCCTCAGTAGCTTTAAAGGAATAAAAATCGCAATAAGCGCATTTTGACGCGCAAAAAGGTATGTGGATGTAAAGCCCTGTTTGTTTCACTGCCGCACCGCCTGACGAAGAAATTTATACATACAAATTTTACTTTATTTTGCAGCGACGGTCAAGCAATTATTACAGCTTTTCCAAAAAACACCGGTGGTATTTTATGTTGCAATAGAAGAAAATGTATGTTAAAATTAATGTGTATTCGAAAATGTTTTAGGATAACGGATTTTGAAAGGAATTGTGTTCCCTTATGAAGTTGAAATTTACCAAAAGGATAATCTCGGCGTTGCTTGCGGCGGCAACTGTTGCGGGTGTTTTCGGCTGCCTAGGTTTTGCTGCGTTTGCCGCAGCACCGAGCAGCATAGGCACGGGAAATTATTACATAACAAACGCTAAAACCGGTGTTCGTCTTGTGCTTTCCGGCAACAAGGACGCAGACGGCACTGTTTTTAAAGCCGCAAACGCAAGCAGTATCGACGTTTCGCAGGTTATGCGTATCACAAAAAGCGGTGACGGCTACCGCATTTGTCCTGCCGAAAGCACAACGCGCTCGGCTGCGGCAAAGCTTTCCGGCGGAAAGGTTGCAGACGGCGCATCGCTTGCTCTTTACAGCTATAACGACGCAAAGGAGCAACGCTTTTATTTTTACAGACTTTCAAACGGAGCATATCAGATTAAAACCGCCGCCAATACTTCACTGCTTCTTACAGCGTCGGGAAAGAATGTAAACCTTAAAGCTGATAATACAAAAGACCCTGCTTCACAGCAGTGGAATCTGGAGAATTTTGTGCTGAAGGGCGCGGGAACCGACCCCGACGGTAAGCTGCCGTACGGCGTTGACGTTTCCGAGCACCAAAGCTGGCAAAAACAGATAAATTGGGAAGCAGTAAAGAACTACGGTGTTAAATTTGCCATAATACGCTTGGGTTACGGCGACAATTTGGCTAATCAGGACGACAGAGCATTCAGCTACAATGTTTCGGAATGCAGACGTCTCGGCATACCTTTCGGAGTTTATATTTACTCATATGCCGAAAACACAAAGCAGGCAAAATCGGAGGCGGCGCACTGCTTAAGGCTTGTTAAAGGTCTGCCGCTGTCATACCCGATATATTACGATTTGGAAGACCCCGACACAACCGCTAAATGCAGCAATGCGGAAATATTGAAAATCGCAAAGACTTTTGAAGCGGAGATTACCAAAGCCGGTTATTCGGTGGGCTTTTACGCCAATACCTATTGGTGGACAACAAAGCTTACCGACAGCTATTATAACAATTTCTCGCGTTGGGTTGCTCAGTATAACACCTCTTGCACATACCAAGGCAGCAAGGATATGTGGCAGTATTCTTCCGAAGGCAAGGTTGCCGGAATTTACGGCAATGTTGATATGAATGTGCTTTACGGACTTATGCCGAAATACACTTACACGGGCGCTGCACTTACGCCGAAATTTGCGGTAACCGCAGACGGAGCAACTCTTAAAGAGAATGTTGATTACACCGTATCTTACCAAAACAATGTAAACGCAGGTCTTGCAACTTTTACAGCGGTAGGAAAGGGAGAGCGTGAGGGTCAGATACTGCTTGTAAGAAACTTCGTAATTGTTCCGCAGAAAATAGGAAGCGCACAAGTAACCGCATCTGTGCGGTTTAAAAACAAAAAGCCCGTTGCCACTGTTAAGGCAACCTATGGCGAAAAAACGCTTCGCAAAGGCACCGACTACACTGTTTCCGTTAAAGCAGGCAAAAACAACGAGGTTGCCACTGTTACCGTAAACGGTAAGAGTAATTTCGGAAATTCGACAGTGTTCAATGTTATGCCGAACAAACCGTCAAGCGTTAAGGTGACCGGTGTTACAACAAAAAAGGCAACCGTAAGCTGGAAGAAAATAAGCACTGCAACCGGCTACAGCTTATATCGCTCAACATCGCCTAACGGCAGCTTTAAATACATCGGCTATGTTAAAAACAGCAAGCCGCAGGTGTTTAACGAAAAGTCGCTTGGCAAGGGTACGTTTTATTACTATAAGCTGCGCGCTTATAAAACAGTGAGCGGCAAAAAATATTACAGCGATTGGTCGAGCACCGTTAAAATTAACACAAAGATATACGATACTGATTTTTCGCTTAAACGCAATGCAAAAAAAGACACGGTGACCGTTAACATTAAAAAGGTCTCCGGCGTTACGGGATACCTTGTTTATATGCCCGATAAAAACGGCAAATACAAAAAGGCGGGAAGCACAACCTCGCTTAGCTTTACAAAAACGGGTTGCCTGCCCGGCAAAACCTATTCTTTTAAAATCCGCACCTATAAAGACACTCCCTACGGCAGAATTTACGGAAAGCTGACAGCGGCAAAATCAACAACGATGTCAAAGCTGCCCGTCACCGATTTTTCGCTTAAGCGCAATGCGGCAAAGGATACCGTGACAGTTAAAATAACTCCGCAAAAGAATGTAACGGGTTATATGGTATACCAAAGGCAAGCAAACGGAAAATACAAAAAGGTTTACCGCGGTGTCGATTCCTCATTTAAAGCGGAGAACTGCTTGCCCGGCAAGACATATTCATTCAAGGTGCGCACATATAAAGACACTGTGGGCGGCAGAGTTTACGGTGCTTATTCCGAAATAGAATCGGTTACAATGAAGGGTGTGCCGAGCACAGATTTTACAGTTTCAAAAAATCGCAGGGCAAAAACCGTTACAGTCAAGATCACACCAAAGAAAAACGTGACGGGATATTACGTCTATCTGCAAAATTCAAATGGCAAGCTAAAAAAGGTTTATAAGGGCACCGAACCGCAGTTTGTGCTGAAAAAATGCAAAAAAGGCAAGAGCTATACATTTGTTATTAGAACTTATAAAAAGACCGCGGCAGGAACCACCGCTTACGGAAGTAAATCCGCACCAAAGAGAATCAAGCTTTAAAGTGGGAATTAAGGCATAGTTTATGAAGCGGTAAAAATCAACATTAAATAACCGAGCGTCTGTAAAGGGCATTAAATGCTTCAGACACTCGGTTTTTTTAAACCGCGCTTTTTGTTTGTTGTCGTTTATGTTCTTCAGCCCGGTTGTCGACACGTTACCTGCAAACACTTCCGAACAGCCTGCGGCATTGCTTTGCGCAGCGCGCCTCGCCGCAGATGCGGGTTGCTTCGCAAGGCTTTACGGCTGACTTAAAGCTTTATATAATTCAAAAATCGGTTTAAATGTAATCGTTTTTCAATGATATTTTCAGCAATTTTAAAAACAAAAAATGTATGCAGAGCTCGGTCATTCTGTTCTTATGTTAATTCTGTACGTAATTGACGCCTGAAAGTATTTAATATCATTGCGTTATTCTATGTTATATCCAAAAATCTCGCTTGCAAACCAGACGTCGTCAACGGTAAATGTTTTGCCGTTTAAATAGTTAAGAACACCGGCGTCGGTTTTGAAGTTAAAACGCAGCTTATAGGAATAAAGCGCGTGATGATGAAAGCCGCGTTTTTTGTCGGCATTGCCGATTTTGCTGTATTTCCCGTCGCCGAGCAACGGGTGACCTATCGAAGCTAAGTGCGCCCTTATCTGGTGGGTTCTTCCCGTGAGCAATTCAACCTGCAGCAGTGCACAATCTTCCTTTTTAACAAGCGTTCGATATTTTGTTTTTATAAAGCGGTTTTGATCGCTTTTGTTTTTTTGCACAAAAACTATATTATTTTTTTCGTCCTTTTGAAGATAACCTTCAAGCAGCGCTTCGTCCTTTTGCGGAATTCCGTGCACTGCGGCAAGATAAAATTTATCAAGCTCACGCGTTTTGATTTTTTCGCATAGTATCCGCAACGACTCTGCATTTTTGGCAGCTATAACAATGCCCCCCGTATTTCGGTCAATGCGGTTTGCAAGCGACGGACGAAAGCTGTTTTCGTTTTCGGGATCGTACTCTCCTTTTTCATACAGGTATCGCTGTATTCTGCCGATCAGTGTGTCGCAATACTCGTGGTCGTCGGGGTGCACAAGCAGGCCCTGCCGTTTATCGATAAGCAAAATATTCTCGTCCTCATAAACAATATTCAGCGAGCGGGAGGCTTTTAAAAAGTCGTAGTTCTTTTGAGATTTTCCGAAAAACTCATCGTTAATATATGCTTCTATCTCCTGCCCTTCGGTAAGGCGCATATCGGCAGCGGCACGTTTTGAGTCTACTTTAATTCTTTTAAGACGTATGTATTTATATGCAAGCGATTTCGGCAATAGAGGTATGTTTTTGGCAATGAATTTATCAAGACGCTGTCCTGCGTCGTTTTTCTTAACTGTAAAAACCTTCATTTTTTCTCCAGCTCCGAGTTATAATTTTTAAATGTTTATTTGTGTTTTGGTTATTTTGTTATAGCGGTAATATACAATATATTGTTGGTTTCGCCAATATACACAAACTGTTTTTTCTGCATTTTAATTTCAAAAAAACAATATTTGTTTTTTTCTTTTGAATTATACCACAGATTACCCCTTTTCAAAAGAGAAATTTTGTTATATAATAGAGAAGCAGAAAAATTTTTAAAATATTTCCGCATTTGCGGCACGCCCACTGGGAATAAATACATTTTTCTCTGCGACGGGTGCGGTGCTTGAAAGAAATTAAATTTCGCAGGGTGGTAGCAATGTCCAATAACGACCATGCAGGACACAGACAAAGGCTCAGAAAAAGGTTTTTACATGATTTGGATTTCAGCAATTTCGATAAGCATAACATTTTGGAATTGGTTTTGTTTTATGCGTTGCCGAGAGTTGACACAAATGAATACGCGCACAAGCTGATAAATCATTTCGGTTCTTTTTCGGCGGTGTTCGACGCACCGGTGGAAGAGCTTATTAAGTGCGACGGGATAACCGAGAACGGCGCATGCCTTATTAAAATGTTTTTGCCTGTTGTAAACGCTTATAATCAGGATAAGTTCAGTGACAGAGTCGTGCTTAAAGACGATTATGATGTTACAATGCTGCTGAGAAGAAAATATCTCGGGTATGAGGTTGAAGTATTGGCACTTATCTGCACAGATAACGCCGGCAGAGTTTTGTCGTACGAAGAGGTTGCCAGAGGCAGTACCGACGGCGTTGATATTGATATGAAAACAATCTGTGATATCATTTTGCGAAACCGTTCAAGCAGAATGATCTTGGTGCACAATCATCCAAACGGCAGCACAAGACCGTCGGTCTGCGATATCAGCATAACAAGAAGAATAAGGCAGATATGTATGGGAATGGATGTTGAGCTTACAGACCACTATATTTTTGCAAATAACCGCGCAATATCAATGCGCAAAAACGCAGATTACAAAAACTTGTTTGAATAAAAAGGGGATACAGAAAATGGAAAGCTACACCGTGCGCTGCGGAAACGCAAGCCTTTGCACCGATCTTTTCGGCGCTCAGCTTAACTCGTTTTGCATTGGAAACCGTCAGTACATATGGCAGCGCAACCAAAACGTTTGGCGCGAGAGCGCGCCCGTGCTTTTCCCGATCATCGGCGAGCTTAAGGGCGAGGGAAAGACAACAGTTATCGACGGCAAGGCTTACCATATGCCGATTCACGGTTTTGCAAAACGCAGTGCTTTTAAGGTTGCGGAGTCTGACGAAAGCAGTGTTACCTTAATGCTTGAAAGCCAAGAGGAAACGCTTAAAAGCTACCCTTTCAGCTTTGAGCTGCTTGTGAAATTTACTGTAACCGAAAACGGATTTTCACAGACATTCACCGTTAAAAATAAAGATGAAAAGGATATGCCGTTTTTTATCGGAGCGCACCCCGGTTTTTGCGTGCCGATGTTTGAAGACGACTGCTTTGAGGATTACACCGTGCGTTTTGAAAAAACGGAAACGGTGGGCAGCTATCGCATAGACGAGGACGGACTTGTTAACGAGCAGGTTACAGAGCCTGTGTTTAACGGCAACGAAATACCTCTTTCAAGAAAGCTGTTTCATAAAGGCGCACTTGTTTTTGAGGGACTTAAAAGCCGCAGCGTTAGCCTTCTTAACAAAAACGGACACGGTGTTAAAATGAATTTTGACGGATTCGATTATTTCGGAATCTGGCAAATGCCCGATGTTGAGCCGGATTACCTCTGCCTTGAGCCGTGGACGGGTATGAACGATTGCTACGGCGAGGACGGAGTTTATGCTCATAAGCGCGGCTGCAAAACGCTTAAAAGCGGCGAGCAGTTCAGCGTGGGCTACACAGTTACGGCTGTTTGATAACACAATCTTAAAATCACTGAATTAAAAAGGTAAATTGATATGAAAGAATTCGAAGTCAACACAAAAATTTATTTCGGGGAAAACGCACTCGACAGGCTTAAGGACCTCAATTGCAGAAAGATTATGGTTATAGCCGACCCATTCGTTGTAAGCGGAGGTCTTATAAACCAAATCACCGCAAGGCTCGACGAGGTTAACGCCGACTATGAGATCTATCACGACGTTGTGCCGGACCCGCCTGTTGAAAAGGTTATATCGGGTGTTACCACTGCGCTTAAATTCAATCCTGATTGTATTGTTGCAGTCGGGGGCGGCAGTGCGATAGACCTTTCAAAATCTATTCGCAAATTCGCAGGCAGGATTGAAATAGGCTTTTGTCCGAGGCTTGTTGCCATTCCCACAACCAGCGGCACGGGCAGCGAGGTTACACCGTTCTCAGTTATAACAGATCCGGCAGTCGGCACAAAATATCCGCTTTCTTCTGTTGATATGGTGCCTGAAGAGGCAATTCTTGACGAGGAGCTTGTTAAAAGTGTGCCGCCCGCAATTACCGCAGACACCGGAATGGACGTTATGACTCACGCAATAGAAGCATATGTCAGCACTCAAAACAATGAGTTTTCGGCAGCTCTTGCAGAAAAATCCGTTGAAATATGCGGTCAGTTCCTGATTCGTTCTTATAACGATAATAACGACACTCACGCACGCCGCAAAATGCACATAGCGTCTTGCCTTGCGGGTCTTGCGTTCAGCTCTGCGTCGCTCGGTCTTAACCACGGTATGGCGCACCAGCTCGGAGCACAGTTCCACATTCCGCACGGCAGAGCAAACGCAATTTTGCTGCCGCATATAATCGGCTATAACAGCAGAATAGGTATCAATACAAGAAGCCGCAAGGAATATGACCCCTGCGTTCACAAGTACTGCAATATGGCAAGGATTCTGGGCGTTTATAACCTTAACGAAATCACTACAATTCACGCACTTATAAGCTATATCCGCTTTATGTGTACCGAAATGCACATTCCGCTGAGCATTTCGGAAATAGGCGGAATCAGCGAAAACGAGTACAAATCGCGCATAAGCCAAATGGCAGAGGCTGCTTTGCACGACGGCACCACCGCCACCAACCCGCGCAAGCCAACCAAAGAAGAGGTTATGGATATTTACTATAAGCTTTGGTAAAATCAAATATCAAAAAAGCACTCTCAATGTTTCTGAAAAAACTGAGGGTGCTTTTCGGTTTTTATGTGTGCGGTAACGGTGCAAAATTGTAACATTTTCAATAATACGGTTGTAAAATCGTGCGGTGTTTGTTATAATAGATACAGTATGAATTGGGACGGCTGATCATTTCATTCGCAAAAGCCGACAGAATGGGCTTTTTATGACATAAGAAACGGAGATTTTTGAATTATGAATATCCCGAAAACAAAAGAGCTTTTCAGCTTTGAGCACACACGTGCTGCGGAGCTGCTTGAAAAAACGGAATATGCCTGGCAGGCGCTGCCGAATATCGGCGAGTTTATTTCGGAGCTTGGCAAGAAACTTCCGGCTGATGAGTTTTATTCGCCGAAGGATGGCGTTTGGATAGCGAATGACGCCAAAGTTTTCGACTCGGCATATATCGGCGCACCGTGCATTATAGATCACGGTGCCGAGGTAAGACACTGCGCCTTTATTCGCGGCAGCGCACTTGTGGGCAAAAACGCAGTCGTAGGTAATTCCACAGAGCTTAAAAACGTTATTCTTTTCGATAATGTCCAGGTTCCGCATTACAACTATGTAGGCGACTCGATTCTTGGGTTTAAGGCACATCTCGGAGCAGGGTCCATTACATCAAACGTAAAGTCGGATAAGACTCTTGTTACAATAAAATGCGGCAAAGAGGAAATTGAAACAGGCATTAAAAAAATCGGTGCAATCGTCGGAGATAACGTTGAGGTCGGCTGCGGCTCGGTTCTGTGTCCCGGCACTGTTATCGGCAAAAACACAAATGTGTATCCGCTTTCAATGGTGCGCGGTACATTGCCGCCCAACAGTATATATAAGCGGCTCGGCGAGATTGCCGAAAAGCATTGAAAAGTCCCTTAAAAAAGCAAGCATTAAAAAAAGGGGGCTCTTTAGTGGAAGAATGGGATATACTCGACCAATCGGGAAACAAAACAGGAAGAAAAATGATAAGAGGAAAGCACAGGCTTTTGCACGGCGAATACCATTTGGTTGTGCACATCTGGCCTTTCGATAAAGACGGCAGGCTGCTTATTCAGCGTCGCTCTAAAGAAAGAAAGCTTATGCCGGGAGAATGGGCTGCCACCGGCGGTTCCGCAATCTGCGGCGAGGACTCGGTTACCGCAGCCGCAAGGGAGCTCGGTGAAGAGCTTGGCATTAAGGTAACTCCCGAAAAGCTTTTATTTGCAAGAAGAATGCGCCGTAAGAATTCGTTTTTAGACGTTTGGTTTGTCAAGGTCGATGTTGATATTGAAAATCTGGTTTTGCAAAAAGAGGAAGTGAGCGAGGTGCGCTGGATTGAAGGCGACCGGCTTAAATACCTTGTAAAAGCGGGCAGGTATCACAACTACGGCAGGGAATATTTTGAACTTGTTTCCAATGCCCTTAAAAAATTTAAAGCGGAGGATGTATCCTTTTGAGTAAGCAACTAAAAAGCAAATGTCCAATTTGCGGTGGGTATTTGTTTGATGACGACGATATTGTATATTGCCCCGAGTGCGGTGCGCCGCACCACAGGGATTGCTGGAAAAGCGTGGGGCACTGCGGTCTTGAAAAGGATCACGGAACAGACAGGGAATATAAGCCTGAAAATACGGAAGAAACACCTAAAAGGCTTTGCAAAAGGTGCGGCAAAGAGCTGCCCGGGGACTCTAAATTTTGTCCTTACTGCGGTCTTAACGAGGAAAGCAGCGGCAATCCGTTAGAGGATCTTTTAAACAATACCGAAAACGATGAAAACAGTGAAGATAGTGATGAAAAAAACGTAAGCTCTCTTTTTAATGCCACGCTTCCGGAAATGCTCGGAGGTGTTGACAAAAACGAGAAAATCGACGGCATTGGGGCGCTGCAGCTGGCAAAGTTCATTTTGTTTATGCCAAACCGTATGCTTCCGAAATTTAAGCGGTTTCAAGATAGCCGCAACAAGGCTTCATGGAATTGGGCGGCGTTTTTTTCTCCATACACTCAGGCATTTTTCAGAAAAATGGATTTTGTCGCAGTTCTTTATCTTTTGGTTGAAATTGCGGCATATGTGCTGCTCACTCCTTTGTTTTATGCAATAAGCGGAAACACAGGCAGCACGACTATGCAGATATCGCAAAGCATTATAAACGGCGATATTGTAATCACTTCGCAAACCGCAATATTCACAACGCTTGGAATGTTGCTCCTTGTGGGAATGAGAGTTTTCGCCGGACTTTTCAACGACTATATTTATAAGCGGCACGTTATAAAAACGATTAAAAGCATCAGGGCAGACCTTGATGCCGACGATGAAGAGCAGTTCCGCAAGAAAGGCGGAGTGAGACCTTTTCTTGCAATGGGCTTTTTGTTCGTTTGGTCTTATTTAAGCTCGTTTTTGCCTGCGATTTTTGCAGAGCT
>USAR01000023.1 GCA_900552605.1 uncultured Oscillospiraceae bacterium
GGAACGGCAAAATTTTTTGCACTTCTATTGCTTCTTTATCACACATAAGCAAATAGCGCTGATTGTGAAGCAGCGTTTGATATGGAGTCACAACTTGACACGAACTTTTATGCATTTTTTGTCGGCACCAAATTTGTTATATTGATATTTCAACTGCACACCGTTTTCAATTGCAATATCAATCAGTTCAATATTGTAAAAAATTGCTTGATTATCATTCTTGCTCCAATCGTTAACAGAGTAAATATTTTTAATGTGAGACTTAAAATATTTATTTGAAAGCCCACAAATTCTCTCTATTAAATCTTTAGAGTGTTTTGCGGTTATGTGCTTGCTGCTTAAAATACCGTCAATTATCATATGCAGTTCGCTGTCATCAAATTCACGGCAACTGATATAACTGCCTGCTCGGCATGCTTCAATTTCTATTCCTGCCTCCTTTAATAGCTAAATATTGCGACTTATTGCTTTGCGCTCAATAAAGATACCGTATTCGTTTTCAAGATGGGAGGAAATTTCTTCTTGCGTTAACGGATGGTTATAATCACTGTAATCCTTCAAAATTTGAAGTATCCTTAAAAGTGCAAGCTTTTTCGGCTCGAACCCTGCCATAATTGATTCCCCTTTAAAAAATGTAAATTTAACAAGTGCGACATTTGCGGTGCATTAAAATATTATCATTCAAAATAAATTTTGTCAAATCTATTCGGTGTATGCGTATTGTTTTCTTGTCTTAATTAGCATATAAAGGAGATGCAAATGAATAATGCGTTGGGGGTTTCGGCTCTAGTCAGCCTTATCATAAAATAATAAAGACCTTCGGTTTTCAGAAGGTCTTTATTTGCCGGGAATTTATAAAATACAAGCGTTTTTAATAAACACTATTTTCGTTGCTTCAGCTTCTTAGCGCATGCTGTTTTCATACGATTCGATCATCTTTTTAACCATCTGACCGCCGATTGAACCTGCCTGCTTAGAGGTAAGGTCACCGTTGTAACCCTGCTTGAGGTTTACGCCTACCTCGTTAGCTGCTTCCATCTTAAAACGGTTAAGAGCCTCACGAGCCTCGGGAACTACGTTCTTGTTAGACATTCTTATTCACTCCTTTTTGTTTTGTTTTTTTGCGTTTGCAATAGTATTGTATGAGGTTTATGATTAAATATAAGAGGGAAAGTAAGCCATAGTTTTTACCATTTAATGATCGAAGATTTTAATATAAATATTTCCATATTTTCACAGTGCGGATAGCTTGATTTTTTGTGCTGCATTCTGATTGCATAATTGCCGCATTTTATTACTGTTGTCTCAAAGTTTGTTGCTCTTAGGAGGTATTTTACACTACATTAAAGAATAAACGCCGAAGAGTTGGATTCTTTCGGCGTTTATTCTTTAATATTAATCATAATGGATTTTTAATTATATTATCAGTATTCAATATCACGCGGTTCTATATCCGAAAGCAGCAATATTGCAAATGCGGCAAGCAGTGCATAATCCGTTATTTTGTTTTTTAGCTTCACAGGATATTCGGCAGGCTCTACCGTGTTACCGCCGAGTGTGATTATTCTTCTTTGCAGACAAACAGACGCTGTGTTTTCGCCTATGCTTGAGAGTATAAGCGTGCTCTCCTCGCTCATTCCGCAAACTATGGTTTGGATATTATTATTCATCAAAATTTTAAGCGCGCCTTTATCGGAGCTGTATACCACGCCTTTATACTCCTTCGGAATTGCAAGTCTGCAAGAATCCGCAATTTCTCCTATCATAACAATAATGCCGCTTCCGGCATCGATTTTTGCACGGGTTGAACATTCAACAAGCAGAAATTTCGGCTCTGGTTCAACCTCGTAAATATTAGAGCCGCTAATGGCAATTATACCGTAGTGCTCAAGCACGCGCTTAATTTCATCTGCAATATAGCCGCCTGTTATTCCGAATAATACCACCGTTGTCAAGCAAAAACCTTCTTTATCTTTTTATGCGGTGTTTTTTTACTGGTAATTATTGAATACTTTAATTTGCAAAATCCGATAGAACAGGCTCCATTAAAATATTCACTCGTTTTAATATAATATAATCATATAATTGCATTTGCTGTTTTGCAAAGGTAATTTCAACACACGGTTTTATTCTAAACACTTTTCTTTTTAATATACAGAATAATGACTTGATATTTGCAAAAGATAAAGATACATAATTACGAAAGGAGCGTTTAAGGTATGTTTGACAAAATCTGCTTATTGCTTTCAATAATCGGGTCACTTAACTGGGGTCTTGTAGGTCTTTTTAAATTTGACCTTGTTGCGTGGATTTTCGGCGGTTCGGACGCAGTCTTGGCAAGAATCATATATGTTATAGTTGCGCTGTCCGGCATTTGGTGCATCTCGCTGCTTTTCCGCGATAATACCGAGGTTATTGAGAGAAAGAGCTAATGCAAATATTATCTGTTTAAAAGACATATTGATCAGGCGTTATCAATATTTAAAAAACGACAGTCGGCGGAAAGTTCTCCGCAGACTGTCGGTTTTTATAGACATTAATTACTTCTCAGCTTTTTTCTCAGCTTTTTTCTCAGCCTTTTTCTCAGCAGCGGCTTTCTTTTCGTTTTCCGCGTTCTTCTTAACTTCGTCGCGGACTGTGGTGTTTGTCTGAATAGCTGTACGCAAAAGCTTGGTCTTGGAGTGGTCGGCAGGAGACTCAACAATAATGCTGTCGTCCTTAATCGAAACAACCTTGCCGCAAATGCCGCCGATGCTGATTATCTCATCGCCGATTTGCAGATCATTGCGCATTTTTTCCTCTTGCTTTTGTTGCTTTCTCTGCGGTCTTATCATAAAGAAATAGAAAACCGCAACCAGTACAACCAACATAATTATCATTGACCACGGATTTTGTTGCTGAGACGTTGCGTTAGTTGCCAATACGTTAAAATTCATTTTTTGAACCTCCGAAAAATTTTTATCACATCAATTATATATCATAAGCTTCGATAATGCAAGAAAAATATGCAGTTTTTAACAGCTATTTCTGAGTTTTTTAACTGATTCGTTTTTCAAGCCTCTGTGATGTTTGCAAAATTTATCCGGCGACAAGCCACATTGCTTTTTAAAGCGCTTGGAAAAATAAAACTTATCGGTAAATCCACAATATTTTGCAAAGTATTTATGCCATTAGTACTAAAATCTAAATTAAAAGCAGTTTAAAATACTTCATTTGAATCAGGTTTAATTGAAAATGCTTTCAGAGTGGCGGTACGGTTGCTATATGCAGAAGGCATTACTAATAACGGCGTTTGATTTTAATGTTTAAATCTATGAATAGTGTTATTTTTTATAGTTATAATGTGATTGCAATTGCAAAAAATATATGTTATGCTTTTATTAACAAAATTACAGTATATTTTTGGAGGAAAATCTATGAGCGACAAAAGATTTGTTTATCACGTAACACCGGAAACAAATTCCGAGAGTGTTGTCGGCGGAAAAAAATACCGTTTCAGCATTCTTTCGGCAGGACTTATCCGTTGTGAGTTTGATGAAGACGGAGTTTTTGAGGACAGAGCAACTCAAACGGTTGTTAACAGGCGCTTTGAGTCTACACATTACAGTGTTGACGATTGCGGCGAAACACTGAAAATCATTACTGATTCCGTTGAAATTACATATAAAAAGAATCAACCTTTTTCGGCAGAATCACTTTCTTTCAAGCTGCTTATAAAGCCTTACAGTGTTTGGAATTACGGCGAGGATTTTGAGGATCTCGGCGGCACGGCAAGAACTCTTGACGCTGTTAACGGTGAGCTGCCGCTCGGTCGCGGTGTTTGCTCGCGTGACGGCTTTTCGATTATTGATGACAGCTCTACCGCAGCTTTAGGTGATGACGGTTGGGTAACCCTGAGAAACGGCAGCAGCACTGATGTTTACTTCTTTGGTTTCGGACGCAATTATTTAGCCGCTGTAAAGGCTCTGTATATGCTCACCGGTGCGCCTGCAATGCTGCCGGCATATGCTCTCGGCAATTGGTGGAGCAGATATTATAAATACACCGAGGAGAGCTACCTTGCGCTGCTCGATAAGTTCAAAAATGAAAACATTCCGTTTTCCGTTGCCGTTGTGGATATGGATTGGCACACTGTAGATGTGCCCGACAGTGTTAACGCACTTGAAGAAAAACCGCTTACCGGCTGGACAGGATACACTTGGAATGAGAAGTTTTTTCCAAACTACAAGCGGTTTTTAAAAGAGCTTAAAAAGCGCAATCTGCACACAGCGCTCAATTTGCATCCTGCAGACGGTGTTGCGGCACATGAACAACAGTATGAGGAAATGGCAAAGGCTGTAGGTATTGACCCCAAAACCAAGCGACGCGTTAAATTTGATGTGCTGAACAAAGAATTTATGAAGAGCTATTTCGATATACTTCACCATCCATATGAAGATGACGGTGTTGATTTTTGGTGGATGGATTGGCAGCAGGGAAAAAGCTATGCATGGCTGCACGAGCCGAATATCGGCGGTAATCTTAAAAACCCTCTGGAGTTCATCTCGCCGCTTTGGATGTTGAATCACTATCACATAGTGGATATTATGCGCAACCGAAAGCGTCCGATGTTTTTCTCTCGCTTTTGCGGAGCGGGAAGTGCAAGGTATTCAATCGGATTTTCGGGTGACGCTATCATTACTTGGGAATCGCTTAAGTTTCAGCCCTATTTTACAGCAACCGCTTCAAATATCGGTTACAGCTTTTGGAGTCACGATATCGGCGGTCATATGTTGGGTTACCGTAACGATGAGCTTTATATCCGCTGGTTACAGCTTGGCGTGCTGTCGCCGATCAACAGGCTGCACAGCTGCAACGAAGAGTTTATTCACAAAGAGCCTTGGTGCTATTCTGCAGAAACCGAACGCATTGCAAAGCGTTGGCTGCGTCTTCGTCACGAGCTTTTTCCGTATATTTACACTGCTTGTTACAACAACCATTCAAAGCTTGTGCCCATGATTCAGCCTATGTATTACAGCTATCCCGAAACAGGAGCTGCATATGAATGTAAAACACAGTATATGTTTGGCAGCGAGCTGATGATATCTCCGATAGTTGAGGCAAACGATAATTTAGATAAGCTTGGTAAAGCCGAGGTTTGGTTTCCTAAAGGAGATTGGTACGATTTCTTTACAGGCGATCACTATTATAGCAAGCGAAACCGCAAGCTGAATGTTTACAGACCGTTGGACGTATCGCCTGTTTTTGCAAAAGCCGGTGCAATAATTCCTATGACAGCAGACTGTGAGGACAATGAACTTAAGCCGAGAGATACCGTTACGGTGCACGTTTTCCCAAATGCTGATAACACCTACACAATGTATGAGGACAGCGGTGAATATTTGGATTTTGAGAACGGTGAGTTTGCAAAGACCGAGTTTTGGCTGAAATGGCAGGCAGAGCCGACATTTACAATTAAAGCAGCTTGCGGCAAGACGGAGCTTTTACCGCAAAACAGAACGTGGATAGTGAAACTTCGCGCTTTTGATGAAAGCGTTATTCCAACAGCCTTTATTAACGGAAGCAGCGCTGAAATTGAAAAATACATCGACGAGGAGGGCACGGTCTGCGTAAAGATAACCGCTTCTATTGACCACGATATAACAATAAAACTGAACGGCGAAAAGCTGACAAAAGAAAATGAGAGCAACAGAGAAGCATTTATTAAGATACTTGATATTGCACAGGTTTCATTTAAAAGAAAGAACGAGCTTCTTTCAGTACTCGATGCGGCCGATAGCAATTGGCAGTGCTCTTGGAATTTTAATAATTCCTCCGAAAATGAATTTCATCTTGTTGGCGCTCTTAAGGAAAAGTTTTTAAGAGAGAGCGAGGAATTTCCTGAGGATCTGCTTAAAGGAATTTGATTTTGCCTTTGCAAAAATGCTATTAAGCGGTTGAACTGCGGTTCAAAATAAGTTAATTGCTTTTGCACTGTAAATTCCGGCTTTTATCTTTTCTCCCGCACCGTCAGTGCAGCCGAGCCCGTACGCAATGCCTGCCGGCGATGCAAAAAATCAGCAGCATAATCTTGCTGCTGATTTTTTAACCGTTTTTTTCTTTCTGCTTCATCAAGCTGCAAGCTGTTGCGAAAAAGCGGTAGGCGACGGGGCACGGCTGCGCTGACGGTGGGGGAGAAAAAATCGTACTTTCAGGCAAGAAAAAACGATAATGAGCAGATAATACAAAAAGGATACAAGCGCAAAAAAATCGGCGGTGCAATAAAAATAAATTGCACCGCCGATTTTGAAGCTAAAGCTGAATTTATTTTGCCAGGAATCTTGTAAGGAAGTCCTGTGTCTTTTGCTGCTTAGGATTTGCGAAAAACTCCTTCGGCTCGCCCTCTTCACAGATAACACCGTCAGCCATAAACACAACGTGTGTTGAAACATCACGCGCAAACGCCATTTCGTGGGTTACAACAATCATCGTAAGTCCCTCGCTTGCAAGAGCACGCATAACTTCAAGCACTTCTCCCACCATTTGTGGGTCTAAAGCGGAGGTAGGCTCGTCGAAAAGCAGTACCTCAGGTTCCATCGCAAGAGCTCTTGCAATAGCAACACGCTGCTTTTGTCCGCCTGAAAGCTGAGCCGGCTTTGCGTTAATAAACGGAGCCATTCCAACCTTTTCCAAGTATCTCATTGCAGTTTCGTGCGCTTCTGTGCGAGATTTTTTAAGAACCGAAACCTGTCCTGTAATGCAGTTTTCAAGCGCAGTCATATTATTGAAGAGGTTAAAGCTTTGAAAAACCATACCAACCTTTGCGCGATAGCGGGAAATTTGAAATTCACTGTCCTGAATGTTTTTACCGTGGTAGAGTATCTCACCGCTTGTTGGCGTTTCCAAAAGGTTTATGCAACGCAGCATTGTGCTTTTACCCGAGCCCGAAGCGCCGATGACGCTAAGAACTTCACCTTTATCCACCTGCAAGTCGATCCCCTGCAAAACCTTGTGGTCACCGAATTGCTTTTGAAGATTTTTGATTTGAATTACTTTTTCAGCCATATCAATTCTCCTTTGCAATGTGCAACTCGGCGTCGGGATCGCTTTGCGAGCCGAATACCGTGTAGTTATCCTTGCCGTCGAGCCTCTTTTCAATGTATCTCAACAGCCTTGTTATTGTAAAGGTGAGAATGAAATACAGCACGCAAACAACCAGATAGGTTTGGAATGTTTGAAAATTTTGGCGTTTGATAATTCCTGCAAAATAATATAGCTCGGTAACACCTATAACATTAAGCACGGAGGTGTCCTTAATGTTAATAACAAATTCATTACTTACAGAGGGCAGAATATTGCGCATAACCTGCGGTATAATTACTTTAAGCATTGTCTGGCGGTGGGTCATACCGATAGACAATGCGCCTTCAAACTGTCCGCGGTCGATTGAAATTATACCGCCGCGCACGATTTCCGCCATATAAGCGCCGGTGTTGATTGAAACAATAAGTATACCGGAGGGTATAAGCGGCAGCGTTTCACCGCCTGTTGCAAAGGCATAACCCCAATAAATAACCATCGACTGAACCATCATAGGTGTGCCGCGGAACACTTCAACATAAATGGCGATGATGCCGTTTAAGATTCTGTGCAGCGTGCGCAGAACGGGATTTTTGGAAATAGGGGCTGTGCGAACAACACCTGTTAAAAGACCCACAATAAGTCCGGCAACGGTGCCCGTCAGGGCAATGAGCATTGTATTGCTCACGCCCTGAAGCAGCTGCGGATAATATTTTGCAAAAATGTTTATAACGTCGTTAAAAAAACTCATATTTATCTCCGCTTACAATTTTTGTGTTTTAAAATTACTTCTTAATGATAACAACAAGATTGGATTCATAGTAGGTGTCGGTAAAGTCGATTTCCTTTTCACGCTCTGCTGTGGGGCTCATACCTGCAACAATTGCATCGATAGTGCCTGATTCGAGAGCAGGGAGGAGTGAATCCCATTCAATTGAGTAAATTTCAAGCTTAAGTCCGAGCTTGTTGGCAACATACTGTGCAATTTGAACATCATAGCCGTTTGCATAGAGTCCCTGCTTGCCTTCGCCGCTGATCGGCACTGCGCCTGTTGTCTTGTTTTCGGTGTCTGTCCAGTTGTAAGGCTCATATGCACATTCCATACCAACCTTTAAAGTGCCGGTGGTTTTTGCAGGCGCGTCGCAGCTAACTGCAAACTTGTCGATTTTTTCGCCGGCATTCATGCTAACTATTTGCTCCATAAGCTGTGTCTTTTGTTCTTCGGTAATTTCGGAAAGCACTTCGTTAATCTTGTTGCGCATAGCGGAGCCGTCTTTAAGACCGATCGCAATGCCGACGTCGGCTGCTGTTGCCTTAAAGCCTGTGTCATTGTTCTTCAAAGGAAGGTATGTAAGGCTGTCGTCGGTTTTGCAAACTGAAAAAGCAGTGGGCTCCTCAGCAACATAACCGTCAATAGCGCCGCTTTTGAGTGCTGTAAGCAAATCTGCAAATTCCGGATATGTTGAAGAGTCTACGTCTTTAATCTGTGAAAGCGCGTCAGCGTGGAAAGTGCCCTTTTGAGCTGCGATTTTTGCGCCTTCAAGATCTGCAAGGCTCTTTGCGTTTTTAATGTCTTTCCGGCTGCTCTTACCGCAACCTGCGAAGCATGCCGCACAAAGCACCGCGGCGAGTAAAACGGATAAAATTCTTCTTCCTGTGTTCATTTGAAACATCTCCCAAAAAGTATTATAATAAAAAGCCCGTGAACCTCAAGAAAAGGTATCACGGACTTGATATTTGAAATAAAAGAAAATATTGCCAATGATAGCTCTCCACATTTAAAATATGACAGTCCGATATCTTTTAAATATCGTCCCAGCAGAAAGCCGTCGGCAAACAAAAAACTGCTTCGGCGGAATTGCCTTTCACACACAACCGATTGCCGTCGTTGTTGTGCGTTACTTTTCGCATCCGCATCCTCTATCACGTTTGTTATTTGTTATTTAATTTTGAGTGAATTATAACGCTAAATCATTCAATTGTCAATAGAATAATTAAAAAAACTTTATTTTTCCGCAAAGAATACAAAAATTATCCTAAAAATGTCGTGTTTATTGGATAAAATTAAAAATAATCAAAAAGACGAAAATAGCTATTGACAATGTATTGCTTCAATGATATAATAATTATCGTTGCAAATGCGAGTGTGCTGGAACAGGCAGACAGGCACGTTTGAGGGGCGTGTGTCTTCGACGTACGGGTTCAAGTCCCGTCACTCGCACCAAAAATCGACAGGTAACGATAGTGCTTGTCGATTTTTTTGTTTTTGTTATTATATTATTCGTAATATGTAAAAAGCCTCAAGTAATTTAAAACCATTCCGAAAGGTAAAATGCGATGCTTGAATTTATACAAGATACAGATTGGTCGATATTGCACTTCATCCGTGACGCCTTGCATTGCGGAGTACTTGATTACATAATGCCAAGGCTTACGCTGCTCGGTAACGGCGGTATTATCTGGATTATTGCCGCAGTTGCCATGGTCGTTTCAAAGAAATACCGAAAACACGGTGTAATATTACTTTTAGGTTTGCTGTTGGGCTTGCTTGTCGGCAATGTTGCTCTTAAAAACATTGTTGCGCGTGAAAGGCCGTGCTGGAGCGAAAGTGTGCAGTTGCTTATCAGCAATCCTAAGGATTATTCTTTTCCGTCAGGGCACACGCTTTCTTCGGTGATTGCGGCATTTGTAATTACAAGTGCGGATAAAAGATTCGGTTTTATTGCTGTGCCGTTAGCTTCGCTTATTGCGTTTTCAAGGCTTTATCTCTATGTGCATTTTCCGTCGGATGTAATAGCGGCGGCGGTACTCGGTGTTTTAATAGGCTGGTTTACAGTGCACTTTTTGGGTAAGGGTTATGACAGGTTGCTTTTAAAAAAGCACGCGGAAGCTGCAAAATAAAGCTTTGTTTTTAATAAAAACTCTGTAATGTGATTATATGTATTTTTGCCGATATAAACCCAGGTACAGTTGTGAAGCCGGCGGCGAAAAAACCTCAGTTTACATAAATTATATCATTTAGCAAAAAGGTCGTGCATACGGCTTTTTTGTTTTTTATTTCAAAAAAACACTTGACAAGTGACCGAACGGTAACTATAATTAAAGTAACCATTAGGTCACTTTGAGTTTTGGCTCATTAAGACAGAATAACATTTTACGTAAAAGGGTGCGATTATGACAGGGAATACAAAACAAAAAATTGCGGAAACGGCGCTTAATCTTTTCTCACAAAAGGGTTATCTCGGCACTTCTATGAATGATATAGCACGAGAGCTGGGAATTACAAAGGCAGCGCTATACAAGCATTATGAGAGCAAGAGCAAGATTCTTGAAAGTATTACAAAGCAAATGAGAGACGCGGATTTTGAAAGGGCAGAGGAATATGAAATGCCGCAGGAAGAACCGGGCAAATGTGCCGAGGCGTATATGCACACGCCGACGTATAAGATACGTGCATACAGCATTGCTCAGTTCAGACATTGGACCGATGAGGGTTTCGCGGCAAGCTTTCGGAAAATGCTGACACTTGAGCAATATCGCGATGAAAAAATGGCGGAGCTTTATCACAACTATTTGGCAACGGGTCCGCTTTTGTATATGGCGGAAATTTTTAAAGAAATTGCGGAAGATAAAAGCGACGCAATGCAGCTGGCACTCGATTTTTACGGTCCTATGTTTTTGCTTTACAGCGTGTATGACGCAGCGCCAAACAAACAAGATGTTATTAAAATGCTTGAAAAACATATAGATTTGTTTACCGAAAAAATAAAAAGGAGAGGCTGATAATGGTAGTTGCAATTGTTTATCAAACGAATACCGGCAGCACGCGCCGATATGCCAAAATGCTTGGCGAAAAAACAGGACTGCCTGTACATGATATTAAATCGGCGAAGAAAAAGCTTTTAAAAAACGCAAAAATTATCTATCTTGGTTGGGTAATGGCAAACAACATAAAAGGGCTTAAAGAGGCTGAAAAGTATTTTGATATAAACGCTGTGTGTGCAGTGGGAATGGATGCGCGTGAAGCACAGATTAAAAAACTCAGAGAAAAGAACAGATTGCCGTACGGTCTGCCGTTGTTTTTGCTTGAGGGTAATTTTAATATTCAAAAGCTGCACGGTATTTATAAAATTCTTATGAGCGTAATGATAAGCTCACTTAAAAAAACCGAAAACCGCACTAAGGAAGATGAGCAAATGCTTGCTTTTCTGCTTGATGAAAAAGACAGAGTGAATGAGGATAACCTTGAAAAGGCACTTACTTGGTACGTTAATTTGAAATGAGGTGTATTTATGAAATTGTATTTCGGGAATGCGGTAACGGCTGCTACAACCATTACAGTGCTGCTGCTTGTTGGGTTTATAGGTTACAGCGCTGCAACCGGAGCCGACATACAGTATTGGGGACGCAGAAGCGCACTGTTGCTTTTTTTCGGCTTGGTTGTTTGCTGCCTTGCCGCAACGAGAGACGGACTTGACAAGACTATTCAAAACACTATTGACGACAGCTGTGCGGCAGGTGTTTTCAGACTTATAAGTGTGCCGACCGTTGTTGGGTGCATTGGTGCGCTTATAATAATTATTGCTGCAATTGCGACACCGATTTCAAAATCGCAGGCGGCGCGTGAGGTCTGGTTTTACATAATGTCGGGCGGTGTTATGTTGAAGATCGTGACGGTTGAGATTGCAAGAATTATAGCTTAATTGTGTGGTGCGAGATTTATTTTCAACGCAGCGAACCATTTGCTTAAAAGACTCATAGAGATAAGACGAGATATATAGGAATTTTTCAAATGTCAGGCGTGACGGGATCGATTCTCGCCAGCCTAGGCGAACAATAATAATCCGAATCAGTTTTTTCGCTGC
>USAR01000024.1 GCA_900552605.1 uncultured Oscillospiraceae bacterium
GCTTATGGCAGCGTGCATAACAGTGCCGCAAAGCGTTAACGAAAAAATCGAAAGTATAATCTCAAGTATTGCGCAAGTCGGCAGCGACACACCGTCTGCCGATACCGACGCGGCTTATGTTATAGATAAATATGTTACTAATGCCGAGGTATCTAAAGGCGCGCTTGAAGAGGCAACAGAGAAATTCGCAAGCGATGCAGAAACACAGAAGTCGGCGCAAAATGAAAAATCCACAATGCTACGAAACCTCGGTGAGTTTGTCGGCAATTTCGGAAATCAAAGCAAAACCGGTGCAGGCGAAACCGCAAAGGATAGTGCTGACGAAACGACTGACCATGCCGAAACAAGAATAAAGGTGCAAAGAAAAAAAGCGGCAGCGCCCTCGTTTTTTCAAAAGCTGTCCTCCACACAGCAAGCGGTTGCGCTTTTGGCGGTCGTTGCAATTTTGGTTGTTGTACTGCTCTGCGCACTGCTGCCGAATAAAAAATCTAACCCAGACCTCGCTTCTTCCAAAAAGCAAGCCTCTGCAGCTTCAAGCGTTGTATCATCTCAACCGAAAACAGTAATACCTGTTTACACTCTTAAGTTCGGAAGTGAAACAAACAGTGTTAAAACCGACAACGGAACAGAGGTCGCCGTTGCAAAATATGAATATCCCGAGGTTTCAATAACCGCTTTCCCGGAATCTCAAAACGCAATCAACTCATTCTTCAATGCCGATAAGAAAAAGGTTTTGGAAACATATGCAGCAGAGAAAAAGCAACAGGAATGTCTGTATATGTATAAAACACAATCCTACGGCAAGTGGAAAATCAACCAAAATACCGTTACAATGCAAGCGGGCAGAGTGGACAAGACCTCTGTAAACCTCTCAAAAAATCAGGTTTCATATACATATGGCAACGCGCACGAGGAAACCGAGCGGTTGGGCTATTGTTTCTCTTCGCAAACCGGCAAACAGCTGAAGCTTTCGGATATAATGCAGGATATCAACGGCTATTTTGATTATGCCGCGTCATCAATAACCGCTGCTGCCGAAGAAAATCAAAAGAAAGGCTCATATGCCCTTTACGACAGCTATGCTTCCACAATTAAAAGCGTGCTGAAAAAGGACAGCAGATGGTATCTCACCGACACGGGAATAACGGTAATATTTAATCCCGACGAAATAGTTTATTACACCTACGGCGTACAGACATTTGATTTGCCTTATTCCGCCGTTAATCAATTCCTTAAGGTTGATTACCAAAAATAAACATACAAAAAAACCGCAAGCTAAAGCTATGCTTTTCGGCCTGCGGTATTTTTTTGCCGTTGTTAAATTATTTAACCGGCTTTTATTTAACAATTGTGCGATTATCTTCAGTCGTAGAGCACACAATTGTTTGGTATATCTGTTTGTCGTCCTCCAGCTCCTCGCTAACCTTATCTATATGGCAGGAAGCATATTTTGTTGTAACGCCGCGGCGACGAATATTAACGGTAACATTGCCTATATCAAAAAAATCGATTACCTCGCGCCCCTCGGTCGGCGGCATACGACGCTTTACGGTAACAGTAAAGCGCATTGTTGCGGTATCGGGGTTCATATCCTTATAAACCTTGTAATATGTAACCGAGCCAAAAGAATTGCCGCTGATATCAATAGTAAATTTATCGCTGTGTTTTGAAAAATCCATTTTTTAACCCCTCACTTTAAGTGCTTGAAGCGATTGTGTTCAAAAGCTCTGCTTTAAGCCTTATTTCCGCACTCAGCACCAGCGCGCCCATAATTCTGTCGTAAACAATATTGCCGCACGAAAGGTCAACAACATCGACACCGTTTAGCGAAAGGCAAACGTTTGCAATGCTGTCGAAGGCTTGGTAACACTTAATGCCCGAGGACGACTTCGGAACGCATATTTTAAGTGCTACGCTGCAATCGGCAACTGCACCGTAATATTTTACCTCGGACGTGTTTGTGCCGAGATATGTGCACTCGGAAAACGGTATATCGGCTTTACTTATTCCAACCGACACAGTGGGCTTGCTTATAGGGAACTCGGTAAGCTTTTCGGGAAAGCTGTTAACAAACAAATACCCTGTGCATTTTGTTTTTAAGCCGTTTGTAACATAGTTCAAAACATCAACAACCGTGTTAAGCATATACCTTTAAGCACCTCCCGTTGCAGGTCGCGCAACCGCCCAGCAATATATTGAGATCCCGAAAAGAAAAACCTTTTCAAAACGCTCTACAACGAATCTTTCTCCGTCAAACTCCACAATATCGTCGGCAGCAAATATAACATTGCCGGGACCTATGTATCTAAAGCTGCCGTCATCTGTCTTGCCTACTTCTGACGGCTGCATTTCAACATACAGCTTGTTTTTGTAAAGCAGCGGGTGCAAAAATGCCTTAACCTTAAAGGTCTCCCCGTTTTTTCTTTTTACGGTCACCTCATTGCCCGCAGCATTCATAAGCTTTATTATGTCGGCAGAATAATCATACATTATTGCCACCGCCGATGCATTTTATTTTAACAGAGGTTTTAAGATACGGCATTGCGTCGCTTATAGCAACCGCCAAAAGCTTATCCAGCGTTTCGCGATAGTCCTCTTTGTTGCGGCGCAGTGTAACATCGCCGGCTCGCAAGTACGAAAAATCCGGAAAGCCGGCGGTAAGTGAATATCTGTAAAACGCGATTACTGCCGCCGCAAAGCAAAGCTCGGGAACGTCGTCAATGCAAAGCTTGGCATTTTTAAGCCGCACTTCAAGGCTTTTAACGGCAGGCATACAGTAGCGCATACCTGTTTCGGCGGAACCAACCTGCGACAGCTCTGAAAACCACCGCAAAGTATTTATATATTTCATTGCCTTCTCCTTTTATATTCGGTTGTGCCGCCGTCGGGTATTTGCTTAAGTGTAACGAGTTTATTACTCGTCAGCTTTAAACCGACGGCAGCACTCTGTTTCTTAATTATCTTTTGTTGCTTCACGCTCTCACGATATTAAATAAAATCATTGCTTTTGTTAAACGTCGCGAGATGATATACAACAGATTAAAGGGAACTCGGCAATTAGATTTTAAGAACCTTTGACGCATCTTTAAATATCTTTGCAAAGCCGGCTGTTGAGGTGATTGCGGCACGCTCCAGCTGACGGTCGATAAGTCTGTCGTAATCAACAGCAACATCACTTGCAACAACCATTTCAAGCGCGCAGTTTTTATCAAGACCGACAAGCTTTGCATCATCCATTGCGCCGGTTTTGATAAGCTTTGCACCAAGCGGAGTGCCGACAGTGCCTGTACCTTGGAAATTGAAGCCGCACAGAGGATTTTTAAACTCGTCAAGTGACATAAGCTTTTCCATCATTGTGGGAGAGCAAAGCAGAGTGTTGAGTCTGTAAGGGTCAAGTGCGTTAAAGAGCTTAAGCAGGTCGGCATATGTAAGCTTGCCGGTAGTCGCTGCCGCAATTTCCGTAGCGGCGTTTGAATTGCCGTCGCCTGAGATAATTGTGTTAACCGCGTCGTTAAGCTGCTGCCTTGCAATATAAGCGCCGATTTGACGAAGAGTTACGGTGAAAAGATCCAAACGCTGGTATTTAAGAGCCTCGTAAGAAGCAACCAACATTCTGCCGCGCTTGTTAAGCTTAACCAAATTTTCGTTTGTGCGAATATTGGTCTGCGGAATAACAGCGCCCTCGGCAACATCCTTAAGCTCCTTTTCCTCGTTTGTGGGAACTGAGGTTATGCTGCGGTAATCAAGACTGTCGATTTTTGTAACGGTGGCAACAAGGTCGCCGAGCAGGTTTGCCTCTTCCATACCCTGTCTTACAGCACGGGAAACATACTCCGGGAAAAGTGCTGCCGAGTTTGAGGTTTGGAAAAACTTCTGAACCTGATCTGAGCCTGTTCCGTTAACCTTAATGTCGAAACGCTTAAGCTGTCTGCCGAAAGCGTCGAGTGACTCCAAACCGCTGCCCTTATATTCTGCGTCGGGATCAAGCTCTGTAAGCACTTCGGAAAAGCTTTTGCCGGGCACTGCGTACATACCTTTTTCAAGTTTAATATTTTCAAAATTCATTTTATTTTCCTCCGTTTTAAAAGTAATATCTTTAATTAAAGAATAATCTCGGCGATGCTGTTGGTAGTGTCAAGCGAAATAACGGTAACCTGTCTGCCGGTTGTATCAGCCTTAATTCCGCCGTTTCCGTCTGCCGAAACACCTACCATACCAAGTGCGGGAGCTGTTGTTCCTGTATAAGGAACGCTCACAACGCCGCAAACCTGCACAGAGCCGATTCCGTTACGGCTGTTAACAAGCACGCCCAAAAACTTATCGCCTGCGTCGCACTTGCCGCAGGTGTTGTTATCGCTAACCTTAACCACTGTTCCGTTTGCAATTTTGCCTACGTTCATTGTAATAAACTGTTCGTTAAAACCTTTGTTGCTAACCATTGTTTTTTACTTCCTTTCTCAAATAACAAATTCAGTGTTATCGCTTTGCTTTTTGGATTTCTCGTTTGCCAGCTGAGCCTTTACAGCCTTTTTTTGAACTAACGCTTCCGAAAAGCTTTTTAATTGGTGCGGTGTAAGCGCATTTAAAATGCCTTCAAGCTCGTCGCCGCAAAGCTGAGGCAAAGCCTCTGCGCAGCAGCGCACAGCGTTCTTTTTAAGCTGAGCTTTGTATTCGTCAACAATAGCCTGCATACTGAAAAATTCCGCTTTAAGGCTTTTTGTCTGCGCCTCCGTAAGCGTTACATCTCCGCCGGAAAACGACTTGATGATCTCTTCCGCTTTCATCGGTTGTTCCTCCTTGCCAACATAATTAAAAGATTTTACAACGCCTGCTTTTCTTTGCGCAGGCACTGCCACAAATGACCATTCGTAAGCGTCGGTAGGCGATTTAAGCAGGGCGTGGCACTGCTTTCTGTTTGCGCCGTCACCGTAAAACTCGCCCTTGCGATGTGTGCACGCACCGCGGCGCATATCCGCACCGCATACAGAGCAAATCTCCTCGCCCACTGCGCAGCCCACGCTTACCTCTTTGTTGATACCTGCTTCAAGATTAAGGATAAAATCCTTGGTTTTAGAGGTGCGTGGAACATAAGCCTTTGCAATAAGCCTTACATAAGGCTCGCCGTCGCTTGTAAGCTCGCCTGTGCGCTCGGTTTTGCAAGAGTATGTGCGTGCCACTTGATCGCGACCCTTCATCGAATGGTCGAATATTCCCGGCTTTCCCACAAAGAGCTTTGCCAGCCCCTCAAGAGTGTCGGGCGTAAACCGCTCAAAATCCCTGTCGATCTCGTTGTCGCAAAGCACAACGGAAAAGGCATAGATCTCATCTGCGGTAAACGTGCGTTTGGTAAATTTGTGAATCTCCGCAAGCTCGGCTTCGTCCGGCTTGCTGAGCTCTAAAAATCCTTTTTGTTTCATATGCTCTGTCCTTTCGTAAATTGTTCTGCCTGTGCATAGTAAAGCTTGGCGCGCGCCTGCTCAACCTCATCCTGCATATTTATGTCGTTCCACTCGATCTGCGGCACTTCTGCAAAACCGAGTGCTCTGCACTGCCAGACACAAATTCGCTGTAAAACAGGGGTTAATACCGCGCGATAGCTTTCAAGCTCGCTGGTTAAAATATCTGCTTGCTGCTGCGACATACGCTCCGTGGACGACCATGAAAGTCCAAGCATAAACGGCGGTATGCCGAGCTTTGCAACTATCTGCTCAAGCATTTGGCGAACGGGAACGTTTGAATCAAGAATCTGATTGTCCGCACCGATAACCTTAACGCTTACATCACCGACAGCAACAAAATCCCGAACGCCGTCGGTGCTGTTCATAGCCTTAGCCCATTCGGACGATATCTCGCCCACCGTATCCGAACCGAGAGCCGCCTCAACCGCGTCGCCGCTCGGTTTATATGTAACTGCGTATCTCAGGTTGCCGACTCTTTCCCAATTCGTGCCGATCGTGTCGTATATTTTAAGCAATACCGAGCTTACAAACGGCAGTCCTCGCAGAATTGACGTTCCCTGCACACTGCCGGGCATTGGGTTAAGCGCCGAAAACAGCAATCGCTCCTGATTTTTCACCGGCTCGATTTTTCCGTTGAAATTTGTGCAAACGGTAACATTTAACGGGTCGTCGCCGCAAAGCAGCTCAAGGTCCTCGTTGTCGGCACAGTAGATCGCCGCAATGTCGCCGCTTGTATACGGCACGATTTCGGCAACCGCCGTGCCCCATGTTAAAAGTCTGTCCAAATACTGCGAAACAAAAGCGTCTATACCATGTCCGCTCGGACCAACCTTAACATTCAGCAAAAAATCGTCCATCGCACTTTGCGCAGCTGCGTTTTTGCATTTAACCGTAAAGCCAGAGCTAAGCCGCACAATTTTCCCTATTGCGGCATCGATAATCGGCACCGAGGCACGCAGTGCGTCGTACATTCGCTGCTCGCTTGTTGCAAGCGGAGTGCACAGCTGTGTTTTGTAAAAAATATCGCCCGCTCCCCTGCCCGTCTGCACCGCCTGAGCCGCAGCTTTTTTTGGTGACTGTTTTCTTTTAAAAAAATTCATAAAAGCTGTTCTTCCTTTCGTTTTTTTGCCGGACAAAATATCATCTTCCGACGCAGCTTAGTCCGGCAATCAGCCGCCGGCACGCTTTGAGGTTGCCGCGATGTGACGAGCGCTGCCCGAAAAAACAACGGTTGAAACAAAATATCTCATATCGTCCATTGCGTGGTCATTTTCCTTGCGAGGACTGTCGCGCGCTGCGCTGTCGTCCCAACGGTAAAGCGAAAATTCCCTTATGATATCGTTGCAGCCGCGACATATTTTGATTTTACCGTTTTTAAGCGCGTCCGCCGTGCGGCGAATGCCGTCGATAACATCGTTTTTGGCAGGAATAACACGAAACCTGCCCCGCCGTCTTATCAGCGTTATAAAAGAGGCTGCCGACGGGTCACAAATAACAGCGCTTATGTTAAGCCCTGCGGCAAGCTTTTCAAGCTCTCGGTAATACTCTTCATCGGTAAGCTGTGCGCCGCGTTTTTTGGAATCATAATAGTACTCTCTCAGCCTGTACCACACGCCGCCCGAAAAACCCCACAGCCCAAACGACGACGGATTAACAGTGCCGTAATCGCACGAAATATAATATTTTTTGCAGTCACTCGGCGGCGTTACGCAGTCCTTTTCACCGAAGTCCGGATACACAAGTCCGTAGTTTGCAACCCACAATCCCTTAACATACCTTTCGTAAAATGCACCGCTGTAAAGCTTTTCATATCGTGCAACCGTCTTTTTTGAAAGCGACGGATTATCCTGCATTGTAAAATGCAGATATAACGCATTCTTTTCCTTTGCTTTTAGTATCCACTCGCGATAAAACCAATGCGACGGATTATCGGGATTACAGTTAAACCAAAACCGAGATCCCTCAACCGAGCAGCGCGCCAAAGCCTGATCAACAAAGCTGCGCGGCATAAGTGCAACCTCGTCAAGCAGCACTCCGCAAAGAGTCATACCTTGAATCAGCGCTGCAGACGACTCATCTCTTCCGCCGAACATCCAAAGCGTTATTTTGGCATTTTTATATTTAATTGTAATTTGACCTCTGCTTGAAACCAGCTCACACTGAAAACCGAGCGAGCGCAGCACCGGCAGCATAGGACTTATTATGTTGCGACGCAGCGAGGTTACGGTTTTTCCGCACACTGCCAGGCTGCCGCCTGAGTGGCATGAAACACCCCAAAAGATGAACGAAAGAAACATACAAAGTGTTTTGCCGCTTCTTACCGCGCCGTCACAGATAACAGCGTCAAACTTGCTTGAGGAGCACGATGGACACCACCAAGTCAGCACTTTGAGCTGCTTTTTAGAAAAGCTCTTAAACGTCATTCCATCTTATCCTCCTCGAGCAGTTCCGCTGTTTTTGCAAGCGCACCGAAGAACGAGCTTTGGCTTTCCTCCGAGGTGCTTGCTGCAATTTGCTGCAGCTTTTCCAGCGCCTTTACCCTGTCTTGAAGCTTCACTTCAATTCCGCCGCCCCTTTGGAACTTAAGCTCAGATATCATTACCAGGTCAAGGCTTTCGGGGTCGAGGTCTTTAGTCTCTTCCGCCTTAAGCAAACGGATAACATCCGCAATGCCGCCGAAAGCAATGCGCCGCAGTCCGTCGGCAACCTCTTGCATTCCGGGAGGAAGCACAGGCAAGCCTTTGACATATTCCGAAATGCGCTGTTTTGAAATAAGCTGTCTGCCCGTCTTTTTCGGATTCTTATAGCCGGCAAGTGCCGCCGCCTCACGCGGAGTGCGGTGCTCCGAAATATATCTGCAAAACAGTTTCTCCTTTTCATTCAGCGTTTCCTTTTTCATATTACCTTTGCCTTCTTCCTTTCCCTTAAGACTTATAAAAGCTTTTGCCGACACTGACTATTTTGGCTTTTACAAAAACCGCTCGCAGCACGGCACAATGCATATTTACCCTGCCACAACAAGCTTTGCTGTTGTCGCATTAACCAAGACGGCGTTTAAAACGTCACTCAGCTTTTTGCAGTCGCTGCAAATCGCAGTGCAGCACCGGCACTGAACACTGCCGTTGCACAGCGGCATTCATCCGCTTCTTAAATCCTTTGTCAAAACGTGATTGCCGAACAATACTCCCCCTGTAAACGGCATTTTGTTGCACAGTTCAATGCAACTGTTACAAAACTGTAATTTTTAAACACCCATTTGACGCGTTACACGATTATTTTATCTGCGCTCCGCCTCTTTTTTCACATCGCTTGATTTGCAATAAAAATAATAAAACAAGCTTTATTGCGTGACTGTTATAAAGCAAAATGAAAAGCCGCAGCATTTTAATGCCGATATATCTAAAAGGCTTTTTGTAATGTTGATTTTGTAACAACAGCCACTGCTTCACCGCCGACCACAGCTCAGCCCGCGCCCCGTCGCAACCGTTTTAAAAAAGAAACTACAAAATAATCAAAGACATATAAAAAACGGTTTCGAAAGCCGATAAATCGGCTTTCGGCATCGCCTTCAGGGCGATGCGCGACGGGGCGCAGGCTGAGCTGTGGCCGGCGGTGTTCCGACAAGCCGTGCAAACAAATGTAATTTTAAAACATCTTCGCTTAAATGTTTTCTTCTGTCGGACATCAAGCGTGACAGCGCACTGCGCTCCGGCTAACAGTGCAATGTCCGTATTTTTGTTGCAACAAAAAAAGCACAGAGCAAATTTAAAATTTGCTCTGTGCTTTTTTACAGTATGTTAGTGAACTTTAATGTACTTTTACTTCAGTCGCTTATCACACTTAGCGGCAAAATATGTGCCGAGGCTTTGAAACACCTGCACAAGCACAATGAGAAAGATAACCGCAAAGGCCATTATAAGGTACTGATATCTGTAATAACCATAATTGATTGCAATCTTACCAAGACCGCCGCCGCCTATAATGCCGCTCATTGCGGAATAACCAAGCACGGTGGTAATAGCAATCGTCTCGTTTGAAATAAGCGACGGTACGCTTTCGGGAATCATAACCTTTGTAATAATTTTAAAAGGCGACGCGCCCATGCTCTGTGCCGCTTCTATTATGTTGGGATTGATTTCCCTCAGGCTGCTTTCAACAAGCCTTGCAATAAAAGGAAACGCAGCCATAACCAGCGGAACAATGGACGCGGGAGTGCCGACAACCGTTCCCACAACCGCTCTTGTAAGCGGAAAAACCATAATCATAAGAATAAGGAACGGAACGGAACGCAACAGGTTTATGATGACGTTAAGAACGTGCAAAACGCCTTTCGGCACACGCAGTATTTTTTTATCCTCACCTGCAACAAGCAGCACGCCGAGCGGAAGACCTATAAGCGTTGCAATAAATGTTGCAAGCACGGTTACATAAACCGTTTCCCAAATGGCAAGCGGAAATTGACCGCGCAAAACCTCAAGCGCCTTCTGCACCGTTTCCGAGTGAAAATATTCACTTATCATCGCCCGTCACCTCCTCAATATATATATCCGGTATCGTTTTAAGATAGTTCATTGCCTTTTCAAGCTGAGCCTTGCCGCCGGGGATACCGAGCAGCATATTGCCGTATGCCTTCTCCCCGATAGCCCTTGTGGACGCGCCCAAAATGCTTGCGGCAATTCCCTCTTTCATTGCCATTTCCGCAATTATCGGAGTTTTGGTGGCTTTTGAGCCGTTAAAGACAATGCGAATAACGCTTTCGTCACTCTCAAGCGGAGCGCCCTGCTCGTAGCCCTCGGGGAAAACAAGAGCTTTTGCCGCCTTGGATTTAGGCGATGCGAAAACATCGCTGACATTACCCTCTTCCACAACGCTGCCGCCGTCGAGAATCGCAACCTTGGTGCAGATCTGCTCAACCACGCTCATTTGGTGGGTTATAACGATTACGGTTATGCCGAGCCGCTTGTGAATATCACGGATAAGCGACAAAATGGATTGTGTTGTTTGTGGGTCAAGGGCGCTTGTTGCCTCGTCGCATAAAAGAATTTTCGGATGGGTTGCCAACGCTCTTGCAATTGCAACGCGCTGCTGCTGACCGCCGGAAAGCTGCGACGGATAGCTTTTCAGTTTATCGCCGAGCCCCACAAGCTCAAGCAGCTCCTTGGCGCGCTTTTGTGCTTGCGATTTTTTAACACCGGCAAGCTCTAACGGAAAGCAGACATTCCTTAAGCAGTTGCGCTGCATAAGCAGGTTAAAGCCCTGGAAGATCATAGTGATATTGCGGCGCTCTGCTCTCAGCTGCGCCTCACTGAGAGTTCCCATATCACGTCCGTCTATTATTATCCTTCCGGAAGTGGGTTTCTCCAGCATATTTATGCTTCTTACAAGCGTGCTCTTTCCTGCGCCGCTCATTCCTATAATGCCGTAAATATCGCCGTCGTTGATAGTCAGCGAAACATCATTAAGCGCATTGACCTCACCGCCGGAGGTTGAAAAGGTCTTTGTCAGATGTTGTATTTTAATCATTTTTAAAATCTCCGTAAACAAAAAAATAATAACGCACCGATAAAGTGTTGCAATTGATAGTGACGAACTGCCCGATAAACGGTAATTTATCCATATTGATTGTAACACAAGGTCGGCAAAACGGCAGTCTTCGTTCTGCCGTTCAGCCGACCGCCGCAAGACAACAGCCCTGCGAATTACGTTATTATTATCTATCGATTTATATTATTTGTCAAGTGCGGAAAGGTCTTTCTGCTTGCCGCCGTAGAGACCCATCGGCTCAACGTGGATTGCTGAAACGGAAACGATATGTGTGCCGTTCTGATCGTTGAAGTCATCGAGGTAGGGTTTGTGCTGGAAGTAGTTAGCGTCGATTTCGCCGCTTTCTACAACGTTGTTAGGCTGAACATAGTCGGTAAACTCTTTGATATCGAGTGTTACGTTTTTCTCTGCAAGAATCTCTTTTGCAACAGCAAGAATCTCGGCATGAGGTGTGGGAGAAGCAGCAACAGTTATTTTCTTTCCCTTAAGTGAATCGTAGTTAACAGAAGAATCAAAGCCGTCGCCGGGGTTCTCAACAGTACTTACAACAGCGCCGCTGTATTTTTCGGAAATAAAATCTGCAACCTTTTTGCTTTCAAGAGCAGCTTTTAGAGCCTTAATCTTATCGCTGTTCTCTTCACCCTCTTTAACAGCAAGAATGTTGCTGTATGCGGAAGATGAACCCTCAATTGCAAGTGAATCCTTAACGGGATTAAGCTTTGCTTCAATCGCGTAGTTTGAGTTAATAACAGCATAATCAACATCCTTTAAAACATTGGGAAGCTGTGCTGCCTCAACCTCTTTAAACACAATATTCTTTTTGTTTTCTTCAATATCATTAATAGTGGCTGTGATGC
>USAR01000025.1 GCA_900552605.1 uncultured Oscillospiraceae bacterium
TGACCGATTGTAAGCTCATCCTGTGGCTTTTCAATGCGGCGGTTGGCAATTTGGGAAATGTGGATAAGACCGTCTATACCGGGAATAATACGAGCAAATGCGCCGTAGCTTGTCATACTTACAACGGTAACCTTAACGGTGTCGCCCACATTGTATTCACGCTTAAGAATCTCCCAAGGATTATCCTCTGCTTTCTTATAGCCCAAGGAAATCTTGTGATTTTCAGCGTCGATTCCCTTAATGTATACCTCAACGGTATCGCCGACATTAACAACCTCTGACGGGTGCTTGATTCTCAACCACGAAAGCTCTGAAATGTGGACCATTCCGTCAACGCCGCCGAGATCGACAAATGCGCCGTAGCTTGTAAGTGATTTGACAACGCCGGTGTATGTTTTGTTAAGCTCAACTGTCTCCCAGAATTTTTCTGCGAGCTCTTTTTTCTGCTCCAAAAGAACCGCCTTAATAGAGCCTACCGCACGGCGACCGCGGCCTGTTTCAATAATCTTGAAAGACGCGGTTGTGCCCTTGAGCTGCTCAAGTGATTCCGAGCGATTGAGTGTTGCCAAAGAAGCAGGGATAAATACGCGCACGCCTTCGTATGAAGCAACAACGCCGCCTTTAACAACGTCGTTGATCTTACCTTCAACAACGGTGTCGTTTTCCTTAGCTTCAACAACCTTTTCCCATCCTGCTATAGAATCAAAACGACGTTTCGAAAGGGAAATTGTGCCCTCTTGGTCGTTTGTCCGCATAATAATCAAATCAAGTACGTCGCCAACCTTAACCTCTTTTTCCATATCGGCGTTAGGGTCATACGAATACTCATCGGCTTTTACAATGCCTGTGTACTTTATTCCGATGTCAACCTTAATCTCTTGCGAGTTAACGGAAAGCACTGTACCCTTGACCTTTTGGTCGTTATTGAGGGTGCTGAGTGATGCCTCGAGTGCTTCCTCGAAAGACATATCATCGGAAATTACGTTGTTGTCTGCGACAGAGTTTGTGTTCTCAGTCATGGTTTGTTGGACCTCCTTTATTATACCTGCAGGCGTTGATGCGCCTGCAACAATCCCCACATGAAGAGCGTCGGAATACATTTGGGGTGAAAGCTCCTTTGCGGTTTCAACAAAGAAGGTTCTTTCGCAGTACTCCTTGCACACTTCAAACAGCTTGTGCGAGTTAGAACTGTGCCTGCCGCCGACGACGATCATAACGTCGTTTAGCTTTGCAAGTTTTGCCGCCTCAAGCTGCCTGCAGGAAGTTGCATTACATATTGTATCAAATATTATGCCGTTTGTACATACCTTTTTGAAAGTTTTTTGACATTTTTCCCACATTTCGGCGTTAAAAGTTGTCTGAGCCACCAAAACAGGCGGTTTTTTAGGGACAAAAACTCTATCTAATAAAAGATTTTCAAGCTCATCAGGGGTTTTAAAAACAAAGCTCTCGCCGTGACAGTGCCCGCGAATACCGATTACTTCCGAATGCTCAGCATCACCTGCGATAAAAACCGACGACCCGTCAAGCGACGCTTTTTTAACAATTGTATGTATTTTGGAAACAAACGGGCAGGTTGCGTCGCACACCCTTTTGCACCGGCTTGCCGCCGCTCTTTCCGTTTCCTCTGTTACTCCGTGCGAGCGAATAACCAAGATTTCATCCGACTTTGCTTCACTTGGGTCGTTAATAATTCTAACTCCCTTTTTTGCAAGTGATTCCACCATCTGGTTGTTATGTATTATCGGCCCCAAGGTGCACACCTTTTCGCCGCCGGCCGCCAGCTCCGAAACCATCTCCACGGCACGGTTTACACCAAAGCAAAAGCCCGCAGTCTTTGCAACGGTTATTTGCAATGTCCTTCCTCCCACTGTGCGGTTATTTTGTCCATAATCATTGTTGAAACGCGCCTCAGTTCCCGGCGGTCGTTGTCTGTAAGCTTTAAGCTTTCCGCCGGAATTTCCTTGCCGATGCGCACCGTTACACGCTTAAAAAGTCTAAGCTTTCCCTCGTAATAAATCGAAACGGGAAGCGCCGGCGCATTCGTTTCGGAAGCAATTACCGCAACTCCGCTTTTGGCTTTCTGCGGTCTGCCGTCCTTTGAGCGTGTGCCCTCGGGAAAAATTCCCAAGATCTCTCCGTCACGCAAAATATCCTCCGCTTTTTTAATTGCTGCGGCTCCGCCGCTTCCCCTTACCACGGGGAAACCGCCCATATGCGTTACAAACCATCTGCCGAACGGCTTTTCAAAAAGCTCCTGCTTTGCCATAAAGCGGATTTTCTTAGGGAATGCCGGCACTAAAAACGCAACGTCCATAAAGTGTGTATGATTGCAGCAAAGTATGTAACCGCCGCCTTGCGGTATGTTTTCCTTTCCCACAACGCGTATGCGGTAAAAAACTCTCATAAGAGCTCCGCCGAAATATTTTATAAATGTGTAAAGCGCTCCCAAAGTCACTCGCTCCTTCTTGTTTTTTTCAACTTCTAATCGGCAGCTTCAACATTTAGCTTTTGCTTTATAACCTCAAGCATCTGCTCAATCGACTGCTCCAAATTGTTGCCGGTGTTATCCACAAGCACTGCGTCATCAGCTTGCTTAAGCGGTGCAACATCGCGATGCATATCGTTGTAATCTCGCTGCTTTATATCCGCTAACACCTCATTGTAATCGGCTTTAACACCCTTTTCAACAAGCTCCTTATATCTTCTTTCCGCGCGATTTTCCGCCTTTGCGGTAAGGTATATTTTAAGGCTTGCGTCGGGCAGCACAACCGTACCGATATCCCTTCCGTCCATAATAACATTGTGCTTTTTTGCAAGACCGCGCTGCAATCCCAAAAGAAAGGCGCGCACTGCCGGAAGTGCGGAATAGCTTGATGCGAGCATTGAGACCTCGGGTGTGCGTATCTTATCGGAAACGTCCTCGCCGTTAACATAAACGTGCTGCTCGTTGTCGATGAATTTTATATCCACTTCCACGTTTTTCAAAGCGCATTCAAGTGCATTGTCATTCTTAGGTTTTGTGCCGTTTTTGTTAAGTGTGTAAGCTGTAGCACGGTAAAGCGCACCTGTGTCAACATAAATATAACCGAGCCTTTTGCTAAGCCCTTTTGAAATGCTGCTTTTGCCGGCTCCCGCAGGGCCGTCTATTGCAATTGATATCATTTAAAAATCTCCTTTATTCTTCGTCAGTCGCGGCGCTTATGCCTGCAAGATAGCCTGTTGAAAAGGCAATTTGTAAATTAAAACCGCCCGTATATGCGTCAACGTCAATAACCTCGCCTGCGAAATAAAGCCCCTTTACGATTTTCGACTGCATATCTTTAGGGTCGATTTCCTTGACGTTAATGCCGCCCGAGGTCACAATCGCCTCTTCCACGGGGCGCTTGCCATCAATACTAAGCGGCAGGCATTTAAGCAGCTGCACCGTTTTTCTTCGCTCCTCACGGGTTATCTCGTTAACCTTTTTGTGCGGCTCTATTCCCGAAAGCTTAACAATAACGCCGATAAGCCTTTTCGGCAAAAGGTCGTCGAGCGAATTTAAAAAATCGCGGCTGCTGTATTTTTTAAAGTCACGCAGCAGTCTTGCGTCAAGCTCTTCGTTACTGAGCGCCGGTTTTAAATCTATTGTCGCTATGTATTGTTCTCCTAAATGCATAGGCATATGCGCCGACGCACTTAAAACAATGGGTCCCGATATTCCGAAATGAGTGAATATCATTTCGCCGAATTCGGAAAAGACAGGCTTTTTCGCTCCGCTTTTAAAAACAGTAAATCGCACATTTTTAAGCGACAGCCCCTGCAAAACACTGCAAAAGCCCTCCTTTGCAACAAGCGGCACAAGCGAGCCCTCAATATTCGTTACCGTGTGTCCGAGTTTTTTTGCCAAGATGTAACCGTCACCCGTTGAGCCTGTTAACGGGTAAGAGCAGCCGCCTGTGGCAACTATCACACAGTCGGCATTTACAGTCGTTCCGTTATCGCACAAAACACTGCTTACTCTGCCGTTTTCCTTTAATATCTCCTTAGCGTTCGCCTGCAGTATTTTTGCTCCCTTTGCGTATTTTTTAAGCGCATCCACAATGTCTGCTGCCTTATCGCTTTTCGGGAAAACGCGGTTTCCACGCTCAATTTTCAGCGGCACGCCCAAGGCTTCAAAAAGCTCGGCAGTGTCCGACGAATCAAAAGCGGAAAAAGCGGAATATAAAAATCTGCCGTTTTTTGTAACCGCTGCCAACAGCTCCTCTTTTGTGCAGCTGTTTGTAACGTTGCAGCGACCCTTGCCGGTTATCATAACCTTTCTTGCAACACGCGGCATATGCTCAATAACCGTTACCGTTGCGCCGTGCCTTATTGCAGTGCCTGCCGCCAAAAGCCCTGCCGCGCCGCCGCCGATAACAACAACATTTTGCACCTAATTCCCTCTTTCAAACAACCTTGCCACACGGCTGTGAAGCCTTGCGATATACGCCGAAATAACCCTTGTAAGTCCTATATCGTAAATAATAAAAACCGCATTCCCGACAGCCAAAAGACAGGCAGTAAACCAAATGCCGCCCTTGCCGCTCTCCTCAAGCGGAATTGAAAAAGCAAACACAATAACGGCATATGCCGCAACGACTGCCGCATTAAAACAAAGCAGCTTTAAAAGCCACTCTGAAAAACCACGAAAACGCTGCTCGATAATGCCCTTTAAAATCGGGTAATATCCGAAAAAGAAAACAAACAGCGTTGCCGACTCCTTTTCGCAAATGAGCATTGAGATAAACGCCGCCGCAAAATATGCACCAAACGCCCATTTTCTGCCCGTTTCAATTGTTAAAACCGCAAAAAGCACGCCTGCCGCAGCAGGCACAGCATATGTTGCAAAGGGAAAATACGCCGCAAGCATAATTGTTACAGCCAGAGCCGCAACAATTCCGCAAAATGCGGTCTTGGCACTCTTTTTCATACCGCTCAACGGTCAACACTCCAAAACTGTACTTTGCCGCCTTCAGCAGCAACGAATAAGGTCTCCGCCCATACATTCGCAGCAGGTGTCGGCAATGCAGAGCGATGTGCAGACGTCACACCCGGTGCAGCCGCCGTTGCCGTAGCTGCTGCCGCGATATCCGCCGTATCCGGTGCCGTTAAAGCCGCCGCGCTGACGCTGGGCGTGCTCAAATGCCGCACGGTATTCGGGATTATTCGGCGCCATTCTGCAAGCTGTTGCAAAGCTTGTGTAGGCATTATCAAACCAGCCGCGTTTATAAAGCACCGAGCCGTTTAAGAAATACCACTCAGCATCGCGAGAGTTAATCTGCACGCCGTCAAGCAGCTCCTGTGCCTCGTCGTATCTGCCGGAGCTTATAAGGTTTCGAATATCCACATACCGCGCGTTACTGCCCGTCTGCGAGCCGCCGGCAGCGTTATAATAACCACCTGCCGCACCGCGGGATTTGCGCTCGTTCATAATTTCATCGTAAGCTGCATTTATCTGCTGCATTTTTTCAGCAGCCAAATCGGAAAGCGGATTATCGGCATATGTGTCGGGATGATACTTCCTTGCAAGCTCTCTGTACGCTTTTTTAACCTCGTCGTCGGATGCGGTGCGGGGTATTCCCAAAATTTCATAAGGGTCGTTCATCGGTCGGTTTCTCCTTTTTTATCAAAACAGCATTTTGCTCGGACTTAAGTCCCAGGTAGATAACATTGTCCAAGATACCTTTATACTTCTTAATGTCAAGCAATTCAAGTGCAAGCGCGGCATTCTCGGCACAGGTGTTAAGCAAGGGCTCTGTCTTTTGTTTTGCAAAATCAAGCGGTAAGACGCCGTTTTCGGCTTTAATATTTTGTGCTTCAAACTCCTGCTTTAAAGGATTAAAGCTCCCGTGCTTTATGTCGTCGTCAAGGTCGTTTGCACAGTCCAAAACATATATCCACTTGCCCATACAATATCCAAGCCGCATTAGCACTCTTTTTTGTTTTTCATCTTCCGAACACAGCGCGAAAATCTGCCCGAGCGCATCGGACGTCGGCTCTGCAATTTCATCAAGATTGCAGCAATTTGCTTTTTCAAGCTCCGATTGCCTTTTAATGTAATTGCCGATGATCTCGCCGTAGTACGGATATACTTCAATTGCTTTTTTGTGTTTTTTGCGAAAGAACGGCAGCATTAGCTTATACAAAAACCTTTTAGCTCCTCTGCTGTCGTCTATGTTATCAAGCAGCTTATAATAAAGCATAACCATTGCCGCAGCGGCGGCGTTTTCAAATTCGTCGTCAACTTCGCAGCAATAATTGCATTTTTTAAGCGGATTGAAAGCACAGCGTTTTCTTGTTACCTTAACCGCACCGTCTTTAAGCGACAGCGAAAGCACGGCAAGAAAGGTGAAATCGTAGCTGAGAGTTAATCTCGCCAACGGTCCGTAGCTTTTGCCCAGCCTTTTGCAAAGCGAGCAATAAACCGCGCGGTAGGTTTCATATTCCCACACACGAAGCTCACTTTTTTGTATTTTAACATAGCCGAACAAACGCTTCCCTCCCCGCCGTTGTTACTGTTAATACAATGCGGCACAATTTTGAATTCAGCTTTATTTTTTAAATTTTATAATATTTCTGCGCGATATGAGTGAATATTCTGTAAATTTACAAAAGTTTTTTCAAAAACATACCTGTGTATGACTTTTCGCATGCCGCAACCTGCTCGGGAGTGCCGCTTACAACTACCGTGCCGCCTCGGTCTCCGCCCTCGGGGCCGAGATCTATAATGTGGTCTGCGGTTTTAATAACGTCAAGATTATGCTCTATGACCAGCACCGAGTTGCCTGCGTCAGCAATGCGATTGAGCACATCAAGCAGCCGCTGCACATCGGCAGTGTGCAGACCTGTTGTGGGTTCGTCCAAAATATAAACCGTCTTGCCTGTCGGTCTTTTTGAAAGCTCCGTGGCAAGCTTAACACGCTGCGCCTCACCGCCGGAAAGCGTGGTCGCAGACTGCCCGAGCTTTACATAGCCGAGTCCCACGTCAAAAAGCGTTTGAAGCTTTCTCTTGATTTTCGGATGCTCGGCAAAAAACGCAAGTCCCTCTTCAATTGTCATTTCCAAAACGTCGTAAATGCTCTTGCCTTTGTATTTAACCTCAAGCGTTTCACGATTGTATCTTGTGCCGCCGCACACCTCGCAGGGAACATAAACATCCGGCAAAAAGTGCATCTCGATTTTAATTATTCCGTCGCCCTGGCACGCCTCGCATCTGCCGCCCTTAACATTAAAGGAAAATCTGCCTGCGCCGTATCCCCTTAGCCTTGCCTCCGCCGTTGCGGAATACAGCTCGCGAATATCAGTAAAAACTCCCGTGTAGGTTGCGGGGTTTGAGCGCGGAGTTCTGCCTATCGGCGATTGGTCTATATTTATAACCTTGTCAAGGTGCTCTATTCCTTTCATTGCGCCGTGAGCTCCCCACAACGCACGCGCACCGTTAAGCTGGTTTGCAAGCCTTTTATAAATAATCTCGTTAACAAGCGTGGATTTACCGCTTCCCGAAACACCTGTTATGCAAACGAATTTTCCGAGAGGTATTTTAACGCTTTTGATTTTAAGGTTGTTTTCAGATGCGTCAACAACCTCAAGAAACTTGCCGTTGCCTTTTCTGCGAGTTTTAGGAACAGGTATTTTGCGCCTGCCCGAAAGATAATCGCCGGTTATTGATTCACGGCAGTCCATAACCTCTTGCGGCGTACCTGCGCACACTACATTGCCGCCGTGAATACCGGCACCGGGTCCTATATCAACAATATAGTCGGCAGCACGCATAGTGTCCTCGTCGTGCTCAACAACAATCAGTGTGTTGCCTATGTCTCTCAGCTTTTTAAGCGTTTCCAAAAGGCGGTCGTTATCTCGCTGGTGTAAGCCTATGCTAGGCTCGTCAAGAATATACAAAACGCCCATAAGAGAAGAGCCTATCTGTGTTGCAAGCCTTATGCGCTGGCTCTCGCCGCCCGAAAGAGTGCCTGCCGAGCGCGCGAGTGTGAGGTATTCAAGACCAACGCTTTTAAGAAAGTCGAGCCTTGCGCAAATTTCTTTAACCACGGGCTTGGCAATGGTTTCATCGCGCCCCGTAAATTTCAGTGTATCAAGATATTCAAGCTCCTCTTCAACCGAAAGATTACAAAATTCATCAATATTCTTTGTGCCGACAGTAACGCTGAGCGACGCTTTGTTAAGCCGTGCTCCGTGGCACTCGGGGCAGTTGCTTGCCGTCATATAATTCTCTATTTCGGCACGTGCGGCGTCGCTTGAGGTTTCGTGGTATCTTCTTTCGAGATTCGGAATAACGCCCTCAAAAACCGACTTGTATGTGCCGCCGCCCCAATCGCTTTTTCTTGTAAATTCAATTTCCTCATCGCCGCTGCCGTAAAGCAAGACCTCTTTTGCGCTCTCGGGCAGCTGTTCAAACGGCGCATCAAGACTGAAGCCGTATCTGTTTGAAAGCCCCTCATAATACATAGAGGCAAACGACGCTAAGTGCGGATTATTCCAAGAGCCTCTGCCGTTCCAGCCGCTTGCCTTTATTGCTCCATCGTTAATTGAAAGCGATGCGTCGGGCACAACGAGTCTTGGGTCAACCTTCATAAACATACCTATGCCGCTGCACTTTTCGCAAGCGCCGAAGGGGTTATTGAAAGAAAACATATTAGGCTCTAATTTAGGTATGCTCGTTCCGTGCTCGGGACAGGCGTAATTTACCGAAAACTGCAGTTCCTTTTCACCGATAACGTCAACCACGGTCAAGCCGCCGCTTAATTTCGACGCGGTTTCAATGCTGTCGGTAAGTCGCGATTTTATATCGTCTCGCATAACAAGACGGTCAACAACGATTTCCACATTGTGCTTTTTGTTTTTATCAAGCTCTATTTCTTCAGAAAGATCATAAATATTGCCGTCTACCCTTACCCTTGCAAAGCCGCTCTTTCTTGCCGCTTCAAATTCCTTTTGATGTGTGCCCTTTCTGCCGCGCACAACAGGCGCCAAGATCTGAAAACGCGTCCCCTCTTTAAGCTCGCATATTTTATCCACTATCTGGTCTACCGATTGCCTCAATATCTCTCTGCCGCATTTCGGACAATGAGGCACACCCACTCTTGCAAAGAGCAAGCGCAAATAATCATATATTTCCGTAACGGTTCCCACGGTTGAGCGAGGGTTTTTAGAGGTGGTCTTTTGGTCGATTGAAATTGCGGGAGACAGTCCGTCAATGCTTTCAACCCTCGGTTTTTCCATCTGTCCCAAAAACATTCTGGCATACGACGAAAGCGACTCTACATATCTGCGCTGACCCTCGGCGTAAATCGTATCGAAAGCGAGCGACGATTTACCACTGCCCGAAAGCCCCGTGAAAACCACCAGCTTATCCCTCGGCACTTTAACGTCGATATTTTTAAGGTTATGCTCTGAAGCACCGCGCACCTCGATAAATTCCTTTGCCAATTAAAACACCTCTTAAAGCTACTTCTGCTTCCTTATTTTTTCAATTCTGTCTCTCAGCATTGCCGCGTGTTCAAATTCAAGCAGCTTTGCCGCCTGCTTCATCTCTGCTGTAAGCCGCTTTATAAGCAGCTCTCTTTGCATTTTTGTCATCTGCTTTGTCGGCAGATCCTTAGCCTTCGGCTCTTTTGCGGATATTTCTATTATATCCCTTACGTCCTTCTTTATGGTTTTCGGCACAATGCCGTGTGCATCGTTATATGCTTTTTGTAACTCACGGCGGCGCAGCGTTTCGGTAATTGCCATTTCCATTGAGCCTGTAACGCTGTCGGCATACATAACAACCTTGCCGTCGGCGTTTCTTGCCGCTCTGCCTATCGTTTGTATAAGCGATGTTTCGCTGCGCAAAAAGCCCTCTTTATCGGCATCTAAAATAAGCACCCTGGAGACCTCCGGAATATCAAGACCCTCCCGCAAAAGGTTAATACCCACAAGCACGTCGTATTCGCCGAGACGTAAATCGCGGATAAGCTCCATTCTCTCCATTGTGTCAACATCGTAATGCATATAGCGCACCTTTATGCCGAGGTTGTCGAGATAGTCTGTAAGATCCTCTGCCATTTTCTTTGTAAGCGTGGTTATAAGCACACGCTCTTGCTTGGCTGCGGTTTCGTAAATAATTGAAACAATATCGTCGATCTGCCCTTCAACCGGCTTTACAATAACCTCAGGGTCAAGCAGACCTGTCGGGCGAATGACCTGCTCGACGATCTGCGCCGAATGTTCTCGCTCAAACTCCTGCGGTGTTGCGGAAACAAACACGGCTTGGTTTACTCTTTTATAGAATTCGTCGAAATTCAGCGGACGGTTATCAAATGCCGACGGCAAACGAAAGCCGTATTCCACCAAGTTTTCTTTTCTTGCACGGTCGCCGCCGTACATTCCGCGCACCTGCGGCAGTGTTACGTGCGATTCGTCAACAAACAACAGATAGTCGTCGGGAAAGTAATCGAGCAAAGTGAAAGGGACGCTGCCCTTCGGTCTGCCGGAAAGCACACGCGAGTAGTTTTCAACACCCTTGCAAACGCCGATCTCCCTCAGCATTTCAACGTCATACTCTGTGCGCTGACGTATGCGCTGCGCCTCGATAAGCTTGCCGTTATCGGTAAAATACTTAACTCTCTCTTCCATTTCGGCAAGAATATTTTGCAGCGCCTGCTCCTTTTTATCGTCCGGCACAATGTAGTGTGATGCGGGATAAATTGCGGCGTGGCTGAGCCTGTTTTTAAGCTCTCCCGTTAAAGTGTTGATCTCGCTTATTCGGTCTATCTCATCACCGAAAAACTCAACACGAATCGCAGTATCGCCGGAATATGCAGGGAAAATTTCCACAACGTCACCGCGCACGCGGAATTTGTTTCTTATAAAATTCAGATCGTTGCGCTCATATTGCAGCTTAACAAGCTTTCTCAAAAGCTCATCGCGCGGCATCTCGTTACCGACGCGCAGCGAGATTATCATATTGCGATAGTCTATCGGATTGCCGAGGCTGTATATGCACGAAACCGAGGCGACTATTATAACATCGCGCCGCTCCGACAGCGCACAGGTTGCCGAGTGGCGGAGCTTGTCTATTTCATCGTTGATTGCGGAATCCTTTTCAATATAGGTATCGGTGCCGGGTATATAAGCCTCCGGCTGATAATAGTCGTAATACGAAACAAAATACTCAACCGCATTTTCGGGAAAAAACTCGCGAAACTCCGAGCAAAGCTGTGCAGCCAAAGTTTTGTTGTGAGCCAAAACAAGGGTCGGGCGGTTGACATTTGCGATAATATTCGCCATTGTAAAGGTTTTTCCGGAGCCTGTAACACCGAGCAGTGTTTGCTCTTTGAAACCCTTTTTAACGCCGTTTGTAAGCGCCTCTATCGCCTCGGGTTGATCGCCCGTAGGTTTATATTCCGAATGTAAGATAAACTTGTCCACCGTTTCACCCCGTTTTTTAAAAAAGAAAATTTGTTTTTTGTCTTGCCTTACTATTGTATCATATCCGTTTTTTAATTGCAATTGCAAGGGCGCGCTTTTTTGCGTATTTTTTGAAATTTTGTCGCTTGATGATTGAGCCTGTGAGATTCTCAAAAACGCGGGTTTAGGAAAATAAGCCGCAGTGCGAGAACGCCAAGGAGATCAG
>USAR01000026.1 GCA_900552605.1 uncultured Oscillospiraceae bacterium
AGGTATCGGCAACATTCACGGCAAATATCCCGCTAATTGGGCAGGTCTTTCTTTTGATACTCTTGCCGAAATTCAAAAGCTCACCGGCACAATGCCGCTCGTTCTTCACGGCGGCACAGGTATCCCCGACGATATGATAAAGAAAGCAATCAGCCTCGGCGTTTCCAAGATCAATGTTAACACCGAGTGCCAGCTTGTGTTTGCAGACGCAACTCGCAAATATATTGAAGCAGGCAAGGATCTTGAAGGCAAGGGCTTCGACCCGAGAAAGCTTTTGGCACCGGGTGTTGAGGCTATTAAAGCCAAGGTTAAAGAGAAAATCGAGCTGTTCGGCTCTAACGGCAAGGCTTAGGCAAGCGATAATAAATAAATAACCACCGTCGCAGGGCGTTAATAACGGGTTTAATATCTGTTGTTTTCCGCTTTGCGGCGGTTTTGGTATAGTTTGGAATATTAAAGAACGGTTAATTTTTGCACTTTGGCACAAGTGTCTATTGCTTTATTTTCAAAAATAAGTTAAAATATACTGTAATTTGATAATCATTTTATTTTTCGGCTTGCCGTATTTCACGGCAATGTTTTCGGAGGGCGATTAAGTTTATGTTGGTATATGTTATGGAGGCGGTTCTCGGTTATTTGCTCGGTTCTGTCAGCTTTTCCATAATTCTTTCGAGAAGAGCCTATAAAAAGGACGTGAGAAACGAGGGCAGCGGCAATGCGGGTGCCACCAATGTTGCGCGTGTTTTCGGACTTAAGGCAGGGCTTTTAACACTGCTTTGCGACGTTCTTAAAATGGTGCTGCCTATGCTGCTCGGTATGGATCTCAGCGGCGATATCGGAATTGCGGTTGCCGGTATTGCGGGACTGCTGGGCCACTGTTTTCCCGTTTACTTCGGTTTTCGCGGCGGCAAGGGGGTTTCCGTTGCTGCGGCAATCGCGCTTTTTGCCGATTGGCGGGTATTCCTTGTGGGAATCGCGGTGTTCGCAATTGCATTTTTGATATCGCGCATTGTGTCTGTTTCTTCAATGTTGGCAGCGATATCGCTGCCCATTGCGGCGTTTGCGTTCACCGACACAACCCCTCGGCTCATTTTGCTTACAGTAACTTGCATTTTGGTACTGTTTATGCACCGCAGCAATTTTGCAAGACTTATTAAAGGCAAGGAAAAGGAATTTGTTCCGAAAGAGGAAAAACGTAAAAAATAAGCAGGATTTATTGTTTTGAGGAAGCAGTTTAAAAAAGCGGCAGGATAAAAACTCCGCCTTGTAATTTTACATAAAAAGAAGGTATAGCATTGAGGAACCTGTGTCTCGGAATCGATATCGGATCAACTACAGCCAAGGTGGTGCTGCGCCGCGGTAACGACATTTTGTTTGAAAAATACGAGCGTCACCTTTCCGCCGTGCGTGAAAAGACCGTGGAGCTTTTAAAGCAGGTTGAAAAAATATCCGGTAACGAAAAAGCGGCGGTTGCCATTTCCGGCTCCGCAGGTCTCGGTCTTTCCGAGGGTGCGGGTCTGCCGTTTGCACAAGAGGTTTATGCCACGGGCGAGGTTGTTAAAAAGCTGGAGCCCGATACCTCCGCCGTTATAGAGCTCGGCGGAGAGGACGCAAAAATTATATTTTTCGACGGCGGTATCGACGAGCGTATGAACGGTACCTGCGCCGGCGGCACAGGTGCGTTTATCGACCAAATGGCAACGCTTTTAAATGTTACTGCGGACGAGCTTGACGTACTTAGTCTTAAGCACGAGCGACTTTACCCTATTGCGTCGCGCTGCGGCGTTTTTGCAAAAACAGATATTCAGCCGCTGCTTAATCAAGGCGCAAAAAAAGAGGACATTGCCGCAAGCATTTATGCCGCTGTTGTAAACCAGACCGTGGCAGGTCTTGCACAGGGCAAAAAAATAAAAGGCAAGGTTTTGTTTCTCGGCGGTCCGCTTTACTATTGCCACGGGTTGCAAAAAATGTTTAAAGAAATACTCGGTCTTTCCGACAACGAGGCGGTTTTTCCGAGCTATGCACGTTTCGCCGTGGCATACGGCGCTTCCATTTATGCGGAAAAGGCGGGAGACAGCTACACTATACCCGAGCTTATTGAAAAAATAGAAAACGCAAAGGTTTCAAAAAGCGTTGAGCAGTTAGCACCGCTTTTCGAAACAAATAAGGACTATGAGGATTTTTGCGCACGTCACCAAACAGCAGACGTTAAAAGGCGGCTGCTTGAGGGTTACAACGGAAATGCGTGGCTTGGAATCGACTGCGGCTCAACAACAACAAAGCTTGCGCTGCTTGACGATAATAACGAGCTGCTTTATTCATATTATGCTTCAAATCGCGGCGACCCTGTGGACATCGTTCTGGAGCAGCTTAAAAAAATCTATTCCGTTGCCGGCAGCGAGCTTAAAATATGCGGCAGTGCTGTAACGGGTTACGGTGAGGAGCTTATAAAAAGCGCGTTTTCGGCAGACTGCGGTGTTGTGGAGACCATTGCTCACTACACCGCGGCAAAATACTTTATGCCCGACGTTGATTTCATTCTCGACATCGGCGGTCAGGACATTAAATGCTTTAAAATAAAAAACGGCGCAATCGACAGCATTATGCTTAACGAGGCATGCTCTTCGGGCTGCGGTTCGTTCTTGGAAACATTTGCGCGCTCACTCGGAATGACGGTCGAGGAGTTTGCGCGGCTTGCGCTGTTCGCAAAGCACCCCTCGGCTCTCGGCAGCAGATGCACGGTGTTTATGAATTCCGCCGTTAAGCAAGCGCAAAAGGACGGCGCAACTGTTGGAGATATTTCGGCAGGCCTTTCCATAAGCGTTGTTAAAAACGCGCTGTATAAGGTCATTCGTGTTTCGGACCCTGCTGCGCTCGGCAAAAATATTGTTGTGCAGGGCGGCACTTTTTATAACGATGCAGTATTGCGCGCATTCGAGCGCGAGTTCGGCAGAAACGTTGTAAGACCGTCTATCTCAGGACTTATGGGCGCATACGGCGCTGCGCTTTACAGCAAAAAATTCAGCAGTTCAACACTTCTCACGGCAGAGCAGCTGAAAGGCTTTACTCACTCCTCACGCTCGGTTATCTGCAAGGGCTGCACAAACCGCTGCCACTTAACGGTAAACGATTTCGGCAGCGGCAAGAAGTTTATCTCGGGCAATCGCTGCGAAAAGGGCGCAGGGCTCGGCACTGCAAAAAAACTGCCTAATCTTTATGAATTTAAAAGAGAATACATTGAAAACCTGCCTGTAACCGCCGACAATCGCCACGGCACATTGGGCCTGCCGCAGGCGCTCGGTATGTATGAGCTGCTGCCGCTTTGGAAAACGATTTTCGAAAATCTCGGATTTAAGACGATTGTTTCCGGTGAGTCCAGCCGCGCGGTTTACGAAAAAGGGCAGTTTTCAATTCCGTCGGATACGGTTTGCTATCCGGCAAAGCTTATGCACGGTCATATTGCAAAGCTTTTGGAAATGGGATCAGAGTCGATTTTCTACCCCTGCCTTTCTTACAATGTTGACGAGGGCGAGAGCGATAACCATTACAACTGCCCTGTCGTGGCATATTATTCCGAGCTGCTTTCAAGCAATATAGAGGAGCTTGAGGCGGTTAACTTTATGTACCCTTACCTCAACATAAACGACCCTAAGAAGCTTTCGAAAGAGCTTTACAGCTATTTGAAGCACCGTTTCGGAGATATAACCAAAAGCGAGGTTGCCGATGCTGTTAAAAAAGGCTTTGAGGCTTATGATAATTACATAAACGCAGTGCGAAAAGAAGGCGAAAACGCACTGAAATTCGCAAAAGATAATAACCTGCGTGTTATGATTCTTGCCGGAAGACCCTACCACATAGACGGCGAGATCTGCCACGGCATTGATAAGCTTGCAAATTCACTCGGCTTTGTTGTGGTGAGTGAAGACAGCGTTTGTCACCTTGCCGACAGAGTGCCCAATCTGCACGTCCTTAATCAATGGACATATCACTCAAGGCTTTACCGCGCAGCGGTATTTGCCGCGCAGCACAAAAATGTGCAGCTGGTGCAGCTGGTATCCTTCGGCTGCGGTGTCGACGCAATTACGACTGACGAAGTAAGAGAGCTGCTTGAGCAAAACGGTAAATTTTACACCCAGCTTAAGATCGATGAAATAACAAATCTCGGCGCAGTTAAGATAAGACTGCGCAGCCTTATCGGCGCACTTGACGAAGGAGGTGAGAGCGAATGAGCGAATATGTTGAATTTACAAAAGAAATGAAAAAGGATTACACCATTCTTGCGCCCAATATGCTGCCCATTCACTTTAAGCTGATATTGCAGGTTTTTAAAAACCGCGGCTACAAAATGGAGCTGCTTACAACCTCGGGCAGAGAGATTGTTGAAACCGGACTTAAATATGTGCATAACGACACCTGCTATCCCGCAATTTTGGTGATCGGTCAGTTTATTCACGCATTACAATCGGGTAAATACGACCCACACAAAACAGCGCTGCTGATATCTCAAACAGGCGGCGGCTGTCGTGCAAGCAACTATATCTCCCTGCTCAGAAAAGCGCTTAAAAACGCAGGTCTTGAGTTTGTGCCCGTTATCTCGTTCAGCATAGGCGGACTTGAGAGCCACTCGGGCTTTAAAATATCTCTGCCCGTGTGGCACAGGATGTTTTACGCCGTTATTTACGGCGACCTTTTAATGACGCTTGTTAATCAGGTAAAGCCTTATGAAATAACAAAAGGTACCGCAGAAAGCCTTGCCGATAAATACGCAAAGGAAATTGCAAACACGATGGATTCCGACGGCGTTTCATTCGCCAAGGTAAAGCGCACCTGCCGCGCAATCGTAAAGGACTTTGAATCGATACCGCAAATAAAAACACAAAAGGTGCCCGTCGGCATTGTGGGTGAAATATACGTTAAATTCTCGCCGCTCGGCAACAACAATTTAGAAAGCTTTTTGGTAAGCGAGGGTGCCGAGGTAACCGTGCCCGGTCTTTTGGACTTTTGCCTTTATTGCGTTATTAACAACATTGCGGATAAAAAGCTTTACGGCAGAAATAAATACATTGCACCGTTTGCAAAGCTCGCTTACGACTTTGTGGTGAGCCGTGAAAAGCAGATTTCCGAGATATTAAGCGAAAGCGGACGTTTCCGTGCACCTGCTCCTATCGCAAGAACTGCCGAGCGCATAAGGGATTACATAAACATCGGCGTTAAAATGGGTGAGGGCTGGCTGCTGCCGGCAGAAATGCTTGAGCTTTACGACAGCGGAATTAAGAACATTGTTTGCACACAACCTTTCGGCTGCCTGCCTAACCACATTTGCGGAAAAGGTATGATGAAACCGCTGAAAGCAAAAAATCCCGGAATGAATATTGTTGCTATCGACTACGATGCAGGCGCGTCGGTGGTCAATCAGGAAAACCGTCTTAAGCTGATGCTTGCAAATGCAAGAGAGCAGATGGCGGCGGAAAGCGAAGAAAAGCAGAGAGTAAGCGAAAAAGAAAAGGCAGAAAAAAGCGAAAAACAGGCAGCAAAAGCATAACAGCGATTTTTTGCTTTGGCGCAGTGCCGAAAATACAAGAGTCGGCATCTGCACCCGGATGGTCGGAATAAAACAAAAATCTCCTTGTGACATGATGTCATCAAAAGGAGATTTTTTTATTTGTCACTGAAAACCACTGACTATCGCAATTATTTTCTCAGATTTTCCCAAAGCGTTATCTTCCCGTTTGCAAGCGTCTTTTTAACGTCTATAATCCTTTGGTTTGAGGAGCCCCTGAACTGCAAAGAGATATCGTGCAGTGCTTCAACATACCTGCCGTCAACAAGTACGTCAATGTTCTCCACAAGCTCCTTTGTATGCTCGGTATTTGCGCGACAGCCGCTTTCAAAAAGCTGCTCAAATGTAAATCCGGTGTAACACCAGAGGTCTTTTTTCGGAAAAGCCGCTTTGTATTCCTTTGCAAGGCTTAGCAGCTCCGCCTGATTTTCCGGCTCAAACGGCTCTCCGCCGAGCAGGGAAAGCCCCGCAACATAGTCGGGTTTTAAAAGCTCAAAGATATACTTCTTTGATTTCTCGGTAAAAGGCTTGCCGAAGTCAAAAGCCCACGTCTGCTTGTTAAAGCAGTTTTCGCAAGCGTTTCTGCATCCCGAAACAAACAGCGAAATTCTCACACCGTAGCCGTTCGCAATATCGTTTTTCTTAATTTCGCCGTAGTACATCGGTTCTTCTCCTTTTTACTTACCAATTTGACTCTCGCCAACCTCTTAGCATATTTTAAAATGCAACAAAATCGGCGGCAGCCGTCACAACACGCCGCCGCCGATCTGATGAGGATTATTAAAGGTGCAGCACACGCTCTTTTATTTCTGCTGTTCTGCCCTGATTCCAGAACTGCGTGCCGATATAGCCGCAGGTTCTTCTTGCAACGTTCATTTTGGATTGGTCGGTGTTGCCGCAATTGGGGCATTTCCAAATCAGCTTGCCGTCCTCGTCCTCACAAACCTCGATCTCGCCGTCATAACCGCAGATCTGGCAATAGTCACTCTTGGTGTTAAGCTCGGCATACATAATGTTGTCGTAAATAAATTTCATAACACTCAAAACCGCTTCAAGGTTATCCTGCATATTGGGCACCTCGATGTAAGAGATCGCACCGCCCGGTGAAAGCGCTTGGAATTTTGATTCAAGAGCAAGCTTTTCAAATGCGTCGATATTCTCTGTAACGTGCACGTGGTAGCTGTTTGTTATATAGTTTTTGTCTGTAACTCCCTTTATAATACCAAAGCGTTTTTGCAGACATTTTGCAAACTTATATGTTGTGCTCTCAAGCGGAGTGCCGTAAAGGCTGTAATCGATGTTTTCATCAGCCTTCCACTTTGCGGTATACTCGTTGAGCTTTTTCATAATTTCAAGGCCGAATTCCTCGCCCTCTTTTTCCGTAAGCTTTTTTCCTATCATGCTGTAAACACATTCCCAAAGACCGGCATAACCGAGCGACAGTGTGGAATAGCCGCCGTGGAGATATTTGTCAATCGTCTCACCGCTTTTAAGACGCAGCAGTGCGCCGTGCTGCCACAAAATAGGGGCGGCGTCGGAAAAAGTGCCTGTCAAGCGCTCGTGGCGGAACTGAAGTGCCCTGTGGCAAAGCTCCATTCGTTTGTCGAAAATCCTCCAAAATTCGTCCATATCTTTGTTTGCGGAAAGACCGATGTCAACAAGGTTAACCGTTACAACGCCTTGGTTAAAGCGTCCGTAATATTTCGGCTTACCGTTTTCGTCGATATAAGGAGTTAAGAAGCTGCGGCAGCCCATACAGGTATAGCAGTGACCATCGCCGTTTTTATCGATCTTATTTTTCAGCATAACCTTTTCCGAAATATAATCGGGAACCATACGCTTTGCGGTACACTTTGCGGCAAGTTTTGTTAAATAGTAATAGCGGCTGTCCTCGTGGATGTTGTCCTCTTCAAGCACATATATAAGCTTTGGGAAAGCAGGTGTTATCCACACGCCCTTTTCGTTTTTAACGCCGCGATAGCGCTGATTGAGAGTTTCCTCAATAATAAGTGCAAGGTCCTGCTTTTCGCGCTCACTCTTTGCCTCGTTAAGATACATAAACACGGTAACGAACGGTGCTTGGCCGTTGGTTGTCATAAGCGTTACAACCTGATACTGAATGGTCTGCACACCGCGTCGGATCTCGTCGCGAAGACGACGCTCCGCAATTTCATCGCGCTTTTCGTTGCTTAGCTCAACGCCTGCCTCGCGGAATTCCTCCGTAACCTCGCCGGTAATCTTTTTGCGGCTGATGTCAACAAACGGCGCTAAGTGGGTAAGACTTATGGATTGACCGCCGTATTGGCTCGACGCAACCTGTGCAATAATTTGGGTTGCTATGTTGCAGGCGGTGGAAAAGCTGTGCGGCTTTTCAATCATAGTGCCGGAAATAACCGTGCCGTTTTGCAGCATATCCTCAAGGTTAACAAGATCGCAGTTGTGCATATGCTGTGCAAAATAGTCGGCGTCGTGAAAATGCAGAATGCCGTTGTCGTGCGCTTCAACAATATCTCTCGGCAAAAGCATACGTCTTGTGATATCCTTGCTCACTTCGCCCGCCATATAGTCGCGCTGAACGCTGTTAACGGTTGGGTTTTTGTTGGAGTTTTCCTGCTTTACCTCTTCGTTGTTGCATTCGATAAGAGACAATATCTGTTCATCGGTAGTGTTGGCTTTACGCACAAGCTCACGGGTGTAGCGATAGGTTATATAGCTTCTCGCAACGGAAAAAGCACGCTGGTTCATAATCTGGTCTTCAACCATATCCTGAATTTCCTCAACACTTAATGAGCGGTTGATGTTTACAGCGGCGCTTTCAACGTCTTCTGCAATTCTTTTGATTTGGATAGGCGACATTCTTTCGCTTGTAACAACGCTGTCGTTTGCCTTTGTTATTGCCACAATTATTTTGTTGGCGTCAAACTGCACTTCCGTTCCGCTTCGTTTTATAATTTTCATTTTTCAGCTCTCCCCTTTAAATTCTTTCCGTTTCTTTCTCTTTTTCTCGCCGGTCGAAAATTGTTTTTTCGGTGAATACCATATTCTTTTCAAAGACAACTGTCACGACTTAGGCTGTCCCGAAAACCTTCGTTTTTAATAGCTCCGGCTATTCCTATCACAAAAACGCGGCGAATTTTGCCTGCGATTTTCGTCTGTGAGCCTATTATATACCATTTGTATGTCAAATGCAACCCCAAAATCAATATTTTGTAAAATTCTTTTGCCGTAACACTATATATTGTGTCGCGACAGGTGTCAACTGTCATTTAACAGTTTGTCGTATTTTGCGCTTGAGGTGCTGTTTTTTGGGGCTTTTCAAGCAGTTTTAACGGCGGCTTTCTCATTTATTAAGCCGCCGCAGTAACGCTTTATTTAGTGCATAAGACTCCTTCCTATGTGCTGCTACTCGCCGAGATACTTTTCAAGACACACAAGGTTCACGCCCTCTAATCCGAAAAAGCAGCACGGCACTATTCCAACCTCGTGATAGCCGTGGCGAGCATACATCGCTCTTGCAAATTCATTTTTTTCATTTGTGTCTATACGCAGATATTTGCAGCCGTTTTTTAAAGCATATTCCTCGTAAAACGCCAAAAACTTTTTGCCGATACCGCCGCCGCGCCTGTCGGGATCAACCACAAGCGTGTGCATAACCATAACCTCATCGTCGGGTGCGTCATATTCCCAGTTTGCTTTTTTGTAATCCTCGACCTGTGTTTTATTTATGCGCGCCGCAGCGGCAACTCCTTCGTCATCGCAGTAAACAAAAAGCTCATCACAGCCTAATGCCTCGCGCGCAGTGTCAATTGTCGGATATATACCCTTCTTCCATCCGACCGACGGATTGGTTTCTATAATCTTATCGTAAATCTCCGCAATTGTTTCCAAATCATTTTGTTCCGCTTTTCTGAACATCGCCCTAAAGAACTCCTTTTTCATAAAGTCCTCTTGTGTATTCTGCTGTCGGCTTTTCGCCGTTTATGTATTTTTTAATGATTTCTTCCGCTTGCTCTTTTGTTTCGTCACAAAACATCAGCACTCCGTATTCAATTCCCCGAAACTCGTGCAGCCTGTCGGCAAGCCAAATGGGTCGCGAATTATAGATCTCGGAATATCCGCCGCGACAAAAAACGGGAAAGTCAATACCCTTGCGGTCGGTTATTTTGTGAGAGCACGCTTTACAGCCGAGCTGCGCCTTAACGGGACAGTTTTTGGTGAGCATAAGAGGCACTTTTCCGTAAACGGTTAAAAATGCCTTTTCTCCCATTTTGACCGCGTCCGCTTTTCTGCATTCGTGCGAAAGCCAAACACCGCAAGCGCCCGATTTTTCAAGCTCTTTTTTCGTTTCAAAATTAAAAACATTAAAGCCGCTGCCGCATATAAATTTTAATCCTGCCGATTTTATAAGCTCAAGCTCGCCGATATTTTCCGCTATAACGATGCAGCCCGATTTCTTTGCCGCCTCGATTCCGTTTTTTAAAAGCTCAGCATTATCGGCATTTCTCGGAAGCCTTGCAAAAACCTCGGCGCTGCCGCTGTATTTTGAGAGCTGCTCGGCAGGAAGAATAACCGCAGACGCTGCGTGTAGGTCTTTCGGCATTTCGGCAATATCACGAAAGCTTAAAACAAGCTTTGTATCTCCTGAAAACTGCCGAGTCGAAGACAGCAAATAATCGCATACCTCAGGCTTTACGGGCTTTGACCTCTGCAATAGCAGCTTTTCAGTAGCCTCTCGGCGCAATGAGTTTATTCCTGACGAAGGAACAAAAACGCCGTCTGACAGCGAAACAGAAATACTTTTTGCAAAAAACGGCGTGCCGCCGAGCTTCGAAAAAGCAGCTTCTGCCTGCTGCTTTTCAAGCGGTTTGTTTTCCGCTTTTTGCGGAATATCCCCCGTAACGGTTACTGTGTTTTTACTGTCCGCCATCGTTACCGACAGCGGTTTTTCTTTCTCGCACACTACCGATATATCGATGCCGACCGACTGCCGCTCGCGTCGGTAAAGCTCGTGCAGCTCTGATTTTGTTTTTTTGGAAACGGCAATTTGCTCATCGGTTCTGAAACCGAACATATCGCTGCCTGTTTTGCCGGTGTAATAACCGTCCGTAAAGCCGCTGCGGCTGAAGATTCCGATAAGCTTTGATTTAAGCTCCTCTTCAACAAAGCCTTGCTCTAACATACTTAAAGCCGCAGCAGTAGCCGCAGCAACATACTCCGGCGGCTTTTTTCTGCCCTCAATCTTAAAGGAATCAACTCCCATTTCCGAAAGCTCGGGCAGATAGTCTATCAGCGACATATCCTTAAGGCTCAACGCATAGCCGTTTTCACCGCCTGCCGAAAAGGGCAATCGGCAAGTGCCGGCACAAAGTCCGCGGTTTCCGCTTCTGCCTCCCAAAAACGCACTTATTAAACACTGTCCGGAAAGGCACATACAAAGTGCGCCGTGCACAAAGACCTCAACCTCCATTTGAAGTTCTTTTGCCTTTTTGCAAAGAGTTACAAGCTCCCTTTTGCTCATCTCTCTTGCAGGCACAACTCGGCAAAAGCCAAGCTCTTTAAGCTGAGGCAGGGCGGAGGCTGAGTGCACGGAAAGCTGGGTTGACGCGTGCAAAGGCATTTGCGGTATTGCTTTTTTAAGAAGTGCGGCAAGACCTAAATCGGCGCAGATAATGCCGTTTATTCCGCACTCTGCGGCAAATACCGCCGCGTCAACCGCACTTTTAAGCTCGTTTTCATACAGCTCGGTATTAAGAGTTAAATAGCACTTAACTCCGCGCTCACGGCAGTATTTTACGGCATCACAAAACTGTTCCTCGGTAAAATTTTCGG
>USAR01000027.1 GCA_900552605.1 uncultured Oscillospiraceae bacterium
TTATTTACATCATTTTTCTTATTTACACCATCTAAGGACTTCATTGTCGGGAACAGCAAAACATCGCGAATAGAGGCGGAGTCGGTAAGCAGCATAACAAGCCTATCCACACCGAAGCCCAAACCGCCTGTCGGCGGCATACCGTATTCAAGCGCGGTGATGTAATCGTAATCCACTTCGGAAGTACAATTGGGGTCGTCTGCCTTTTTAAGCGCAACCTGGCGCTCAAAGCGTTCCTTTTGGTCAATCGGGTCGTTAAGCTCGCTGAAAGCGTTGCCGTATTCGGTTGCGTTGATAAAATATTCGAATCTTTCGGTAAACGCAGGATTCTCAGGCTTACGCTTTGCAAGCGGACTGTTTTCAACCGGATAATCGTAAATAAATGTCGGTTGAATAAGCTGTTCTTCAACAAAGGCGTCGAAAAGCTCAACAAGCACAGTGCCCTTTGTAGCATCGCTCGGTACTTCAACGTGCTTTTCCGCAGCACAGGCACGCGCAGCGGCATCGTCCTCCCAGCTGTAGTAATCGCAGCCGGAATACTTCTTAACAGCCTCAACCATTGAAAGCCTTTCCCACTTGCCCATATCAATTTCTTTGCCCTGATATGTGATTAAGGTGGTTCCGCAAATCTTCTTTGCAAGAGTTATATAAAGCTCTTCAACCAAGTCCATAATGCCGTGGTAATCGGTAAATGCTTCGTAAAGCTCAACAGTTGTGAACTCGGGGTTGTGCTTTGTGTCCATACCCTCGTTTCGGAAAATTCTTCCAACTTCATAAACCTTGTGAATTCCGCCGACGATAAGCCGCTTTAAGTAAAGCTCAGTTTCAATGCGCAGGTACATATCCATATCAAGCGCATTGTGGTGAGTTTTGAAAGGACGCGCCGCAGCACCGATTTCAAGCGGCAGCAAAATCGGGGTATCAACCTCTAAATATCCCTTGCTGTCTAGAAAAGCGCGAATTTCGCTGATAATTCCGGAGCGTTTTTCAAAAATATCACGCACCTCGGGATTAACAATAAGGTCAACGTACCTTTGGCGATAACGCAAATCGTTATCGCGAAGGCCGTGAAACTTCTCAGGAAGCGGCAAAAGTGATTTTGAAAGCAGAATAACGCTTTTTGCGTGCACCGATATCTCGCCCGTTTTGGTTTTGAAAACGAAGCCCTCAAGACCTACGATGTCGCCGATATCGAATTTCTTAAAAGCTGCATAGCTCTCTTCGCCAACATCGTCGCGGCGAATGTAAACCTGCACGTTGCCCTTGCTGTCCTGCAAATTGAAAAAGCTTGCCTTTCCCATAATGCGGCGGCTCATAATTCTGCCTGCCACACGGACGTCTTTTTCCTCAAGCTCTTCAAAATTATTCTTTATATCCACTGTAAAATGGGTATAACTGAACTTTGTTTCCTTAAACGGATCGCGACCGTCGTTTTGCAGCGCTGCCAGCTTTTCACGGCGCACACGCAGTATTTCGTTAAGCTCGTCCGCCGAAACCTCAGCCGTCCCGCCGTTGTTATTCACTTCTGCCATAAACTTCTTTTCCTTTTCAAAAATTATCTTTTAATATCGAGGATTGTAAATTCCATATCTCCGCGCGGTGCCTCAGCAACAACAACCTCGCCCACTGTGCGACCGATGAGTGCTTTGCCCACAGGAGATTCATCGGATATTTTGCCCGAGGACGCGTCTGCTTCCGCAGTACCGACAATACGAAACTCCATATCCTTGCCGGTTTGCATATTGCGAACGGAAACGGAAACGCCGAGCATAACCTTATCGTTAGTAATCTCGTTTTCGCTTATAACCTTAACGTCTTTGAGCATAACCTCAAGATCGGTAATTCTTGCTTCGATCTTAGCCTGCTCGTTTTTAGCCTCGTCATATTCGCTGTTTTCGGAAAGATCGCCGAAACCGCGAGCAATTTTAATTTTTTCCGCAACGTCCGAACGCGCGGTAGTTTTAAGATATTCCAGCTCTTCCTCAAGCTTTTTAAGACCCTCCGGGGTAACAACGATTTGTTTTGCCATATTTTTCAAATCCTTTCAAATTGGCACTTTCCCAATTTATTAACTTATTTATTATATATAAATTCGGCAATTTTGTCAAGCTTTAAAGTTCCGATTTTACTTCAAATTCCGGCTTTAAAAAGCAATCCGGACTTAAATTTATCTGACATCGGCACAACGCTTCGGAAAAAGCAATATTACTTACAGCAAGCGGCAGTCCGCAAAAGGCAGGCGGAATTATTATATCGTCGTCAATAATATAATTTAAGTCGAATTTTCGCCACCGAGGCAAAGGAAAGTCCTCACTGCCGAACGGGCAAAAAATAACGCCGCTTTCGGCAGCGCCGTATGAATTTATGTTGACAAAAACTCCGTTTTCTTCGAAGCAAAGACTTTGTGCTCTTTTGTATTTTGCAACATCTTTGGTAAAAACCGCAGTAATGCGCGCGGCGCGGCTAAGCCGCGGCAAAAGCGAGCACAGTTGTGCGTACCTGTCGCAAACAATAAGGTCGCATCTTTTGTGCAACAGGTATGCTGTAAGCTTTTCTGCCGAAAGAAAAGCACGCCAAAGCTTACCGCCGTAAATCGGTATGTCGGGCGGAGCGCTGAGTGAAAGCGGCAAAAGCAGAGGCTCAGACGTGTGAACGCCGACCCACAGCGGTTTTCCGCCGAGCACAGGCAGCGGCAAAATTTGATATTGAATTTTGCCGAGCGTCGCCGTTTTGCAGTAAAGAGTGCGACGCACCTTTCGCTTAACCTTTTGCGGATAAACAAGCACAAAGATACGCGCCGCCCCCCTGCCGATATTTTGCCTTAAAAAGCAACACTAGAATATCCAGCCGCTGCTGCAATTCATCGGCTTACTCACCTTTATATTTTTTCCTCGTCGCCATACCGCCCCTGATATGCCGCTCCCGCTTGTTTGTTTCCAAAACTTCTCTTACCTGCTTAAAAAGCAATGGATTTTTATACCTCAACCTTTCCGAAACGTCCTTATGTACTGTACTTTTGCTGATTTTAAACACCTTTGCCGCCGCGCGCACCGTTGCGCCCGTTTCAATTATGTATTCTCCTAGAATTTCAGCTCTGTCACGCGTTGCGTCCTTCATACAGTCAACTCCTTATAAGGCGCGCCAAAGCGCCCAAAGAATACTTAACTATATGCCAAACTCGTAATATATATTACTTTTTAACTTTGTCGCACTCGGCAAAGCTGTTTTAACATTGCTGCTTTTAATGCATTTCTCTGTAAAACATCACTTTTTCTTGCTAACCCCTTTCCGACAAAGATCAGCGAGAATACTGAAAATTATTATTTCAATTGTAATATTATTTCTGTGCGCTTTAATTTTGCCGACAAAAAACAAAAAGAACAGCGCCTCGGCAGCAAAAGCCAAGACGTCGTTTTTAATATTTAAAATTTTGTTGCTTTACCGATTAAAGATAGTTCGGAATCGGTATTGCCTTTTAATCAGTTCCCGCACTCAATGCTTATGCGATTGAAAAGCTCAAGAATATCGTCAACCTTCGTTTGCTTCTTTTCTTCGCCCGCTTTGTCAAGCACGATTTCGCCCTTATCCATCATCAAAAGGCGGTTGCCGTACTCAACTGCATATCGCAGATTGTGCGTAACCATAATTGCAGTGAGTTGCTTTTCCTTTACAACACGGTCGGTAAGCTGCATTATAACGTCCGCTGTGTGCGGGTCAAGAGCCGCTGTGTGCTCATCTAATATCAAAAAATCGATTGGGGTAAGCGTTGCCATTATAAGCGACACCGCCTGCCGCTGTCCGCCCGAAAGCAGACCGATTTGAGTATGCATTTTATCTTCAAGTCCAAGCCCTAAAATTGAAAGCTGCTCACGATAAAAGTCTGCTCTTTTTTTGTTAACACCGCCGGAAAGGCCGAAGAATTTTCCCTTGTTATCGGCAAGCGACATATTTTCAAGTATAGTCATATTAGGGCAGGTCCCCATTGCGGGATTTTGGTATACCCTTCCTATAAATGAATATCTTTTGTATTCGCTCAGTCTGTTTATCTTTTTTCCGCCGATGATAATATCACCGTCTGTGGCAGGTATACTGCCGCAGATTATATTAAGCATAGAGGTTTTACCGCTGCCGTTTGACCCGACCACGGAAACAAATTCTTTATCCTTTACCGTAAGGTTAAAGTCCTTAAAAAGGCAATGCTCCGTTATTGTGCCGGGTGAATATACCTTGTTTATATGTTTAAGCTCCAGCATTTTCAGCACTGCCTTTCTTTTGATAATTACCGATAACGAGTATAACCAAAAACAGCACCGCGGTTATAAGCTTCAGAAGGTTTGCCGGCAGGCCTGCGTTTATTGCAAGCTGTATGCAGGCTTTATATATAATGCTGCCGAAAATTACCGCCGTTGTGCCCTTAACAAACGAGAGCTTTCCGAAAAGCGTTGTTCCGATTATAACAGTTGCGAGACCGAACACCATCTGCCCCGTTCCCATTGTGCTTGAAAAGGAGCGCTGCTCCTGACAAACAACTGCGCCTGAAAGCGAAACAAGTGCGTTTGCAATAACAAGTCCCAATATTTTAACGCTGCCCTTATCCTTTGCAAGCGATGTTACAAGCACGCTGTTATCTCCAACCGCACGCAAAAGCAAGCCGCTTTTGGTTTTAAAATACAGATCAATTATAATTTTAAACAGCAACGCGATAATAAATGCCACAATAAGCTTGCGCCAAATAAGCGAGACTCCGCCGAAAAGCGCCATTGTGGGTTTTGCGGTAAAAATAGTTTCCACACTGCGCTCGATGGAAAGGTTTGAACCGGCAATTTGCAGATTTATGGAAAACAGTGCGGTCATTGTAATAATGCCCGCAAGCAGGTCACGCACCTTTAAGCGAATGTGAATGAATCCCGTTACAAAGCCTGCAAGAGCTCCGATAACCAGAGCTATAAGCAAGGTCAAATAAGGATTGACCCCATTTACAAGCAGCACCGCAGTAACTGCTGCACCGAGCGGAAAAGAGCCGTCAACGGTAAGATCCGGAAAATCCAATATTTTGTATGTTATGTAAATGCCGTAAGAAAGCAGCGCATAAATTAAACCCTGCGTTACAGTTCCCACAATTAGATCGAGCATATTATTTACCCCGTTTTTAACAGCTGCCAATGGCTCTTGCGCCGTCGGCAGCTGAGTTTATAAGTTCTGTTAAGCGTTTTTCGGCTTATTCGCCAACCTCTTCGGCAGTTGTTTTAACCTCGTTCGGCACTGTAATGTTAAGAGCAGTGCAAGCCTTTGAGTTGACATATGTGCCGTAATCGGTAATCGTCTGATAGTCGAGCTTATCTGCTGTGGTTTCGCCTTTAAGAATTTTTGCAGCCATCTCGCCGGTTTGGATACCAAGCTGAATGTAATCAAGTCCCGCGCCTGCAACGCAGCCCTTTTTCATTTGCTCAATTTCGCTGCCGTAAACAGGAATCTTAGCCTCGTTTGTTTTTTCGAGAATTGCAGGAAGAACGCCGACTACGTTGTTATCGGTAAGATTTGAGAAGCAATCAACCTTTTTCTTTATAAGCGTATCAACCGCCTGCGTAACCTCAGACTGAGCGGTAACACCGACTGTTTCGATTTTGAAACCGTACTGTGAGCCGAGCTCTTCATAAACGCTCTTTGTATAAGCGCTGTTGCTCTCGCTGGTGGTGTAGATAATACCGATTGATTTGGCATTGGGCTGGAGCTGTCTTATAAGCTTCAACTGACCCTCAACCGGCAAAACATCGGAAGTACCTGTAATGTTGCCGCTTGTAAGTTTTGCGCCCTTGGGATCGGTTATTGCGGTGAAGATAACCGGAATATCCTTATCCTCTGCTGCGGCAAAGCAAGCAGTTGCGGCAGGTGTTGCGATTGCGCACATCATATCAACGTTTTTTGAAGAAAAGCTCTGTGCAATCTGCGTTGCAACCGAGTCATCGAAACCTGCGTTTTGATAGTCGATTTTAAAATCCGTTCCCTCTTTAAGTCCTGCCTTTTCAAGACCCTGCAAAAAGCCTTCACGGCAGTTATCAAGCGATGCGTGCTCGCCGTATTGGCTTATTCCTATAACCTTAACCTTGTTTTTGCTGCCGCAGCCTGCAAATGCTGCCGCTGTTAATGCCAAGCAAAGTACTGCACAAATTATTCTTTTAATTTTCATTTTTAAAACCTCTTTCTTCAACAGTGATAGATTAGTTATATTTCTTATTTATTCAAAATTCGGTTATTCTGTGTTCCTCGGCAGCCACGCCAGCGTTCAAAAACATGTTTCATAATACTCTTGCTCCTTGCGTTTTAAAATTTCAGGCAATAAAAAAAGCCCTGTCCAAAATTACCCTTATCGGTAATAATGGGACAAGACTGACTCCTGCGGTGCCACCCAAATTGACGTTATTAAAAACGTCCGCTTAGCTCGTACATCCTTGATACGACTCGCGTTTGTAACAGGTGCGATACCCGTCGACTGCTACTGACGGAACATTCCGCGTTCGGTCGCCCTCATAAGTCCATTCATTTCACCACTGCCCGCCGCAATCCCAGCACCTGCGGCTCTCTTCAGAGTGTTTTCGGTAAAACTACTACTCTTAATCGTCGGTTTGATTTCTTATGTTGTGGTTATTATATCACCGCAAAAAACAATTGTCAAGAGCTTTTTTTGAATTTTTTATAATTCGGTTGCAATTGATAGTGCCGGCTACGGCTGCCCTATCGTTTGCAATACCTTTTATAATCGTGCAAAATATCCGCTTTTATCCCCATTGCCTTTGCCAGAACAGATCCTATGACGCTTGCCATTCTGTAAGCGCCTAAATCATTCGGGTGACAGCCGTCTTTAGTGCAGTTGCTGTAAAACTCGCCGCCGAACAGCGTTTTGCCGTCTATAAAATACACGTTTTTGTCGCCGTGAGCCACCGCGTAATCGTATGTTTTGCGTATCACAGCTGTTCGTCTGTCATTATCTTTTGGGTTAGTCCAATAATCGGGACGCGTGATAATGATATACGGAATATCCGGTTTTTCTTTCCTCACCGTTTTATACATTTGCAGATGAGTTGCCTCAAGCTGCACTTTCTCATAGGCATTGTGGTCGTAATCGGAAACAAACGCACTTATCGGAAGCTTTGCAGGTTTTAACATATAACCTTTTTACGCTCATCTTTTTTTGCACTCTCCTCATGAAAAGCGCAGCACTCCGCAAGACCGTCGAAATTTGTCTGCACAAGAGTGCTGCACATATATAAAAATTATTTCTTCGCAATAGCTTTTTCTGCAGCGGCAACTATATCCTTTGCACGCAGACCGAAAGCGTCAAGAAGGTCATTTGCAGGACCGGATTTTCCGAAGGTGTCATTAACGCCAACCTTAACAACGGGAACAGGACAGCTTTCAGCTGTTACATCGCACACAGCGGAGCCGAGCCCTCCGATAACCGAGTGCTCCTCTGCCGTAACAATCGCGCCGGTCTCCTTTGCCGCTTTTATTACAAGCTCACTGTCGAGCGGCTTAATTGTGTGAATGTTTATAATCCTTGCGGAAATACCCTTTTCAGCCAATTGCTCGTAAGCAATAAGCGCTTCGTTCACCATAAGACCTGTTGCAATAACGGTTACATCGCTGCCGTCCTTAAGAGCAACGCCCTTTCCAATCTCAAACGGTGCGTTTTCGTCGGTAATAACAGGCAGTGCAAGTCTGCCGAAACGAATATAAGCAGGACCGTCGAGCTTAAGTGCGGCAAAAACCGCCTTTTCCGCTTCAACTGCGTCGGCAGGATTGACAACAGTCATTCCGGGAATTGTGCGCATAAGCGCAATATCCTCGCAGCATTGGTGTGTTGCACCGTCCTCGCCTACTGAAATGCCGGCATGTGTTGCGCCAATTATAACCGGCAAATGGGGGTAACCGATTGAATTGCGCACCTGCTCAAACGCACGGCCTGCCGCAAACATTGCAAACGAGCTTGCAAAAACACGCTTGCCCGTGGCTGCGATACCTGCGGCAATGCTTATCATATTGCTTTCCGCGATGCCGCAATCGTAAAATCTTTCGGGAAATTCCTTTTTAAATGTGCCTGTTTTTGTTGCGGCTGCCAAATCTGCATCAAGTACAACAAAATCTTTAAATTCTTTTCCCACTTTAACAAGCGCCTTGCCGTAAGCGTCACGCGTTGCTATTTTCTGCTGTTCTGCCATAATTATTTACCCTCCACTTCTGCCAAAGCCTTTTTAAGCTCGCAAAGAGCCTGCTCCGCCTGCTCGGCGTTAGGCGCACTACCGTGCCAGCCAACCTGATTTTCCATAAACGAAACACCCTTGCCCTTAACGGTGTTGGCAATTATCGCGGTGGGCTTACCCTTGCACTTTCTTGCAGCGTCAAGAGCCTGTTCTATCTCTCCGAAATCGTGGCCGTCTATAACAATAACATTCCAGCCGAATGCACGGAACTTTTCATCAAACGGCGCAGGGTTATTAACCTCTTCAATGCTGCCGTCGATCTGCAGATGGTTGTAATCCACAAAACAAACAAGGTTATCCAGCTTTTTGGCAGCGGCAAACATTGCTGCCTCCCAAACCTGACCCTCCTCGCTCTCGCCGTCACCCACAATTGTGTAAACACGAAAACCGCTTTCAAAATGCTTTGAGGAAAGTGCCATACCGCAGGCAGCCGAAATTCCCTGACCCAACGAACCCGACGACATATCAACACCGGGAATGTGCTTCATATCGGGGTGCCCTTGCAAAATAGAATCGGGTTTTCTGAGTGTTTTAAGAAGAGAAACATCAAAATATCCACGATTCGCAAGCACCGAATAAAGCGCAGGCGCTGCGTGACCCTTTGAAAGAACAAAGCGGTCGCGATTCGGCATTTTGGGGTCTTTGGGATCAATATTCATCTCTTTAAAATAGAGGTACGTTAAAATTTCAGCAATGGAAAGTGAGCCGCCGGGATGACCCGATTTTGCAGCCGCTACCCCCTCTATAATACCCATTCTTACCCTGCAAGCGGTCTCTTGCAAGGAACGCAGTGTTGCACTGTCCATCCTGTTCATCAATCCTTTCGGTTTTTGCCTTGCGACAAAAATGCTCTTTGTCACTTTTGTCGCAGTGTTTTGATATAATTTATAAAATCAGCCACAGCGCCCTCACTTGCGGGTGCCGCAACATAATCTGCCTGTTTTTTAAGATGTTCCGCCGCATTTTCACAAAACGCTCCAACACTTGCGGCTTTCACCATTTCAAGGTCGTTATCGCAATCGCCAATGCAGTAAACGCTGTTTTTATCAGCACCGCAGATACTGCAAAGCAAATCGAGATTCAAAGCCTTGCTTACACCCTTTGCCAAAATTTCGTAAAATGTTGAAGATGTGGCAATGTAATCGCAATCGTCAGGCTTAATGCTTTGCATAAACGCCTTGACTTCCTTTAATCTATCTTGATCTTTAAGCATAATAAGACCCTTTATCGGCTGCTCGCCGTAAGGCGCCGTTTCGGTGTATTCAAAACCCTCAACCGCTCTGTGTTCTTTTGTATAGCCGCTCTCTTTAAATGTCACAATGCAGCTTGGATATGTTATCTCCGCTCCAACCTCCGGAAATTTTTCGCAAACGGCTTTTAGAACACCGAAAGCGGAACTCGGCATTTCGGTAACCTTCAGCGTTTTAAAAGCTTTGGTATCAAAAACCACAGCGCCGTTACAAAGCAACACAGGCACGTTAACACCTGCGTTTTTGCAAATTTCAACGCCTGCCGTAGGTCCTCTGCCCGTGGCAATGCTGAAAAAGCCTCCCTCGCTTTTAAAATACTCGAGCATTTCCAGATTCCTTTTCGGAATTTTGCCGCCTGTATACAGTGTTCCGTCAATATCCGAAACCAGCAGACAGCCTGAAAAAATGCCCATTACAATGCCTCCAAATGCGATAAAAACTCTTTAAAATAATCCGGCAGCGGTGAATCGAACTCCATATACTTGCCGCTTTTGGGGTGAATAAATCCAATTTTTTTTGCGTGCAGACACTGCCCGTTAAGACCGTAAGCATTTTTTGCGCCGCCGTAAACCGTATCGCCCGCAATCGGGTGCCCGAGCGACGCCATATGAACACGAATCTGGTGTGTCCTGCCCGTTTCGAGCCGCAGCCGCAGGTGGGTGAAGCCATTGTATCTTGCAACTACTTGCCAATGCGTAACGGCATTTTTAGAATTCTTTGTCGTGACAGCCATTTGCTTGCGCTTCACGGGATGCCGACCTATCGGCTTATCCACAGTGCCGCAGTCGGTTTTAAATCCGCCTACTGCAACCGCCTCATATTCCCTTGTAAAGCTGTGCGCCTTTATCTGCTCGGCAAGTGCTTTGTGTGCCTCATCGTTTTTTGCAACTATCAAAAGTCCGCTTGTATCTTTATCTATGCGGTGAACAATGCCCGGGCGCATAACGCCGTTAATGCCGGAAAGACTGTCGCCGCAATGATTCATCAGTGCATTTACAAGCGTGCCATCGGGATTGCCTGCTGCCGGATGCACAACCATACCTTTCGGTTTATTAACAACAAGCAGCCAATCGTCCTCATAAACAATGTTAAGCGGAATAGCCTGCGGCAAGGCTTCGCAAGCTTTGGGGTCGGGCAGCAAAACCTCAACGGTATCGCCGATTTTTATGCGATAATTTTTCTTCGCTTTAGCACCGTTAACGGTGACGTTGCCGCTTTCCAAAAGCTTTCCTGCAAAGCTGCGCGTTATTTCTTCAAGCTGTTCCGCAATAAAGCTGTCTATTCTTTTATCACCACTGTTGCTTACAAGAATTATTCGGTTCATTTCTCACCTTTTGCAGTGTCGGAATTTTCTTCGGCTTCGGAATCTTCATATGATTCCTCATTGCTTATCCCGTCAAAGCCTTCTTTAAGCTTATCTTTTCCGTTTTTTTCGTTAACCGTGTCAATGACAAAATACAGAATAACAAGCGCCGCGCCCACGGTGACACAGATATCGGCAACATTAAAAACAGGAAAATCCATAAAATCCGTCGAGATAAAATCCACTACCTGTCCGCCGTAAAAAACGCGGTCGATAAGATTGCCGACACCGCCGGAAATTACAAGACAAAAGCCCCAATTTGTGAGAGTCGAACGGTATTTTCCGCACACCAAAAGGTAGATTATCAGAGCCATTGCAACAGCTGTAAATGCAATTAAGAAAAC
>USAR01000028.1 GCA_900552605.1 uncultured Oscillospiraceae bacterium
CTGCTCGGCGAGTAATTCGGTTGGTGCCATCAGGGCCACCTGTTTGCCGTGGGCAACCGCACGCAACGCGGCGAGGGCAGCGACCAGCGTTTTACCGGAACCTACATCGCCTTCGACCAGCCTGTTCATCTGCTTGCCGCTTCGCATATCTGTAACGCAATCGTTAATAGCATCTTTTTGAGAGTCGGTAAGCTCAAACGGCAGCAATGCTTTAAATTCTTCCGAATAAAACCTATCGCACTTCCAAGATGGGGTTGCAAAATTTTCGCGCCGTTTCATTGCAATGCCTGTGCGGAACATAAGCAGCTCCTCAAAAACTAAGCGATATTTTGCCACGGCAAGGCTTTTTTTATCTGTTGGAAAATGAATGTTTCTGAGAGCAAACTCAATTCCGCAAAGCTTGTATTTCTTTCTTAATTCTTCGGGCAGCGGATCTTTCGGAATATGCTCCAGCGCCGCTTTTAAAGCCATTCGCAAATTGCTTTGATAAAGCCCTGCAGTTGTTGGGTAAATCGGGGTTATTCCCGTGCCGTCCGGTAAGATTTCGGGAGATGACATTTCCCTTACCGCACCGAGCGGCGTTAGCTTGCCGTAAAAAATATAGGTTTTGCCAACCTCAATCTTCTTTGCGGTAAACTTGCTGTTAAAAAGTGTTACCTGTAAATATGCACTGTCATCTGTTGCGCCGAAGCGGTATATCGTCATATTGTTTCTTATATACTGCTCCTCCACCGCTGTTGTAACTCTGCAACGCACGGAAACCGGTTCGTTTGCCGGTGCGGAATACAGTTCTCTTATATCGGAATAATTTCTCCACGCTCTGGGATAATAGTGCAAAAGGGAATCGACGGTATCAATACCAAGCTTTTTTAAAAGCTTTGCGCGCTTTTCACCAACGCCTTTTAAATACCGAACATTTAGCGACGTCACATTTTGCACCTCCTTTTTCTTTTATCGACAATTAACCTGTGCCGATAAAAAGACTGAAAATTTGTTTGCTTTTTATACCTTTATCAACATTCCCTGTGCTTTCACTCATCTATATAAAACACAAAAGCACACGCCGGCAATTAAAATATGCAAAACAGCAACGTGCGCTTTATAATTTTTTAATAGTTTATTCTACTGAGATTATGAAGTAATAAACCGGCTGACCGCCGTTAACAAGCGTCACTTCAATATCGGAGCCTAGCTTTTGCGACAGTGTATTATAAATCTTCTGCGCCTTTTCATCGCTTACATCCTCGCCGTGGATAAGCGTTACATACATCGAGTCTTTTTTAAGCAAAGAACGGGTAAGCTTCAGCACTGTCTTTTCAAGGTCAGTGTCGGTAAATGTTATTTTACCGTTTGCCATCGCAAGCAGCTCACCTTTTTTAATAGGTTTGCCGTCAAACTCACTGTCGCGCGCGGCATAGGTTATCTGCCCTGTGCCGACCTTTTCGTATGCTTTGCGCATTTCTATTGCGTTTTGCTCATAGTTGCTTTCGGGATCAAAAGCCAGCATTGCGGCAATTCCCTGCGGTACAGTGCGTGTTTGCAGCACAACAACACGGCGCGTTGCAAGCGGCACGGCCTGTTCGGCAGCCATAATAATATTCTTGTTATTCGGCAGCACAAACACGGTTTCGGCGGGGGTTAACTCAATTGCCTTTAAAATGTCATCAGTTGAAGGGTTCATTGTCTGACCGCCGCTGACAACGGTATTGGCTCCTATTTCAAGAAACAGCTCCTCAAGCCCTTTTCCTGCACTTACCGCAACAAAACCAAACGGCTCTGTTTGAGCTGCAGGAGTGTAAACCTCGGTTTTTTCGAGATTCTTTGTGGGTTTCGGCTCTTTTGCGTCGTGCTTTGCACGCTCGTGCTGATCGCGCATATTCTCGATTTTCATATTTATAAGCTGACCGAACGTAAGACCCTTTTCAAAAGCGTTGCCCGGGTGATCGGTATGAACGTGAACCTTTATAATTTCGTCATCATCAACAACCACAACACAATCGCCGATTGATTCAAGATAAGCTCTCAGCTCTGCCGGATCGCTGTTCTGTGACGCACGCTTAACAATAAACTCTGTGCAATAAGTGAAGGTGATTTCTCCATCATATTCACCGGCAGCATTAAAGCCCTCACTTTTCGGTGCTTCCTCTGCGGCGGCTGTATTGCTTTCAATCATTCCGTTGCCGGAAAGAACGGAATACATACCCTCTAAAATAACAACGAGTCCTCTGCCGCCTGCGTCAACAACGCCTGCCTTTTTAAGAACGGGCAAAAGCTCCGGCGTTTCGCTAAGAGCACGCTTTGCGCCGTCAAGAGCCGCCAAAAATGTCTCGATTTCGTTCTTTCCCTCGTCGGCAGCGCCGCGTGCAACTTCAGACGCAATTCGCACAACGGTTAAAATAGTACCCTCGGTGGGTTTCATAACCGCTTTATATGCCGACTCTGTTCCAAGCTCAAAAGCTGATGCAACGTTTTCGGCGCTTGCCGTTTCGCAATCTTTAAAGCCATTTGCAAAACCGCGGAATATAAGCGAAAGAATAACGCCGGAATTACCGCGCGCACCGCGCAAAAGTGCGGAAGCAACGGTTGCTGCAACCTCGCCCACAGGACAATCGGAAAGCTTTGCAACCTCCTTTGCTGCATTTGCAACAGTCATTGACATATTAGTGCCCGTATCGCCGTCAGGAACCGGGAAAACATTAAGCTCGTCAACAGAGTTGCGTTGATTTGATATATTATTTGCGCCCGATATTACTGCATCGCGCAATATATTGCCGGTAAACAAAATTCAACACTCCTTTATTCGGTAACAATTCCGTCAACACGGACAGTGACCTTTGAAACATCAATTCCCGTGGCTTTTTTAACGGTATATTCAACAGCCTCGGTAATGCTGTTTGCTATTGTGTTTATGTTAATTCCGTAAATAACGGCAATGTGCAGATCAACCGTAACGGTGTTAATATCGCCGCTTACATGTATGCCGCTGTCGATGTAATTTCTGCCGGTGAACAGCTTGAAAAAGCGCTGTTTGCGGCTTGGAACCATATCAACAACGCCATAACAGCTTTGCACGGCGTTGCCGATCAATTTTGCCAAATACTCGTTTGAAAAACAAACCGTGCCAAGCATTGTTTCGTATGAAATCATATGAATTCCCCCTTAATAAATTTATCAATTTAATATATTTACTTTCCGATTCCACCGTAAACATCGTCTGCCGACGTGTTGCTAACAGATATACCCTCGCCGAAGCTTACTATACCCGTGCGCCAACAAACAGGAACGATCGGCATTTCGGAATTGAAAGCATTTGCAACCTCTAATAGCTTTGCCTTACCGTTATAAAACTTTTTAACGGCGGCAGCCGTTGAGCCTGCATATTCCGCGGTTTTCTCCTTTGTGCCGCTCGCCGTACCGGACGAAGAAGCGGAAGAAACAGCCGAACCGATCGATGCAGTACCGCTTAGCGCCGATGAAGCGGAAGAAGAACCGACCGACGAGCTGCTGCTCTCGGTGCTGCTCGGCAGCTTTTTGTAATACACTCCGTAAGCCGCACTGCCGTCCTTTGTAACAAGCTCTGTTATATCCATATTATTGCCGAGCTTTACTTCGGCAAGGTAGAGGTCATAATAGCCCTTTTTAAGGGAATTTACATAATCCTTCCATTCAAGCTTTTCAAGCTTCACCTCAACGCCTGCGGCATTAAGCTGATTTTTAATAAGCTCCGCTGCGCCTAAGCGCCACTCGTTATCCTTATAGCAAACAAGCTTTAAAGAAAGTCTGGTATTTTCGGAATTAACAAAATAACCCTTGCTATCCTTTTTATTATATCCTATCTTTTTCAATTGTGCAAGATAAACATTTTTATCCGATAATGAAGCATCGGCGCCCGTTGTTGCAGGAGCCGCTTTCCAGCTTGGATGAAATATACCCGTTGCACTTACTGCATTCTGATAATAAGCGTCGTCAACGATCTTTGCCCTGTCGAGCATTGCGGAAACTGCAAGTCGCATTTCTGTGCGGCTTAACGCACCGCTCTTCATATTTGTGCCGAGATAGACAAGTCGTGTAAGGTTAACCTTTTCATAGCCGCCGCGCACCTGTGAAAGCTTACAATCTGATAAATCGGAATAATAATAGCTTATATTTCCTACCTCAAGATTATGCGAAAGCGCGTCGGGGTCGGGAGTATTTACAAGTTCAATTTTCTTAATATTTACCGTGCTGTAATAGTCCGGATTTGCAATAAATGCCGTCTTTGCACTGTTTATAATATATCTGCCGCTGCCGATCGGCGGTATTTCAATTCTATCGCTGCTGCTTTTTGTATCTGAATGGGCTTTATAAACGGGAAAGTCAAGGCGGTTGACCATATAAGGGTCTTCTTTTTCACCTGTAAAAACAACCACACTCGGCGAGGCTGCGGCAACGCTTATTCCGGAAAGGGAATCTTTATATTTTGTGTTCGATTTTTTTGCTTTTCCTGCGCAGTAAACCACGTCGTCCGCAGTAAGCGCAGAGCCGTCGGTAAACGTTATGCTCTTAAGAGTTACCGTAACGGTTTTTCCGCTTTGTTTAACGCTTTCGGCAATGCAGTTATACGGAGAAAAGCTGTTATCAAGACGTACAAGAGAGTCATAAAGTAAAAGTGACGCCTCGCGGTTTATCGCGGTTTTTGCAGTATAAGGACAAAATGAATCTGTAACGCTGCAGGCAATCGATATGTTGCTTTTTTCGGCGGAAGACCCGCTTTCGCTGCTGTAGGTTAAAGCCTTACTTGCGGTATCGGCAGATGCCGACCCGATTTTTGAAGAAACATTTTTGCCGGAACAGCCTGCGGCAAAAAACGTAAAAACTGCCAACAAAAAGCAGATTATCCTGTTTTTCAAACTCATCACTCACTTTAAATATACAAGAATCGGGCCCTATGATATCTAAACACCGATTGCGCGAATTGCATTTGCTTTGCCTGTGCTGCGATCAACCGATATCAAACAACCGCACATTTTGCAATCACCGCATGCGTTCACAAACCTTGCAGGCAGCTTATCGCGCATCTTTGAAATAACTACGTCGCTTCTGACACCCAACACCGATTGCACGGTGCCTGTCATACCGATATCGGTAATATATGCCGTACCGTTGGGCAACAGCTGCGCGTCCGCCGTTTGAACATGGGTGTGCGTTCCGAAAAGTGCGGTTACCCTGCCGTCGATATAAAATCCCATTGCGCGTTTTTCCGATGTAGCCTCGGCGTGCAGGTCAACTATTATATTGTTTATATTTTGCTTTTTCAGCTCATTTATAACATCATCTGCCGCAAAAAACGGAGAGTCGTTGCTTTCCATATAAACCGTACCTATAAGATTGACAACCGCAACCTGAGTATAACCGAGGTCAACCACGGCAACGCCCTTGCCGGGAGTGGTTTTCGGTAAGTTATAAGGCCTTAATAAAAATTCATTTTCATCAAGGCTTTCGTAAATCTCACGTCGGCGAAGCGTGTGGTTTCCGCCCGTTATTACATCTGCTCCTGCGGCAAAAATTTCATCGGCAGAAGCCGGTAAAATACCGTTGCCCTCAGCAGAATTTTCACCGTTGACAATGCAAAGGTCAATTTTAAGCTCTTTTTTAAGGTTCGGCAAACGCTTTAATAGATAGCTGCAACCGCTCTCTCCCACAACGTCGCCGATGCAAAGTATATTCATTTATTTTTCCCTTTTGATTTTATTTTTGAGAAGTCCTTTTTAGGGCAAAAGTCCGCCATACAGCAGTTATCACATTTTTGAGAACGCGCAGTGCAGGTGTCTCTTCCGTGCAGTACCAATCGGTGACAAAACGCGTTTGATTCATCGGGAGGCAGAAGCTTTTTAAGCTGCAATTCAACATCTTTCGGATTAAGAACGCTTGTTAAGCCGAGTCTGTATGAAATGCGAATGCAATGTGTGTCTGCAACCACGGCAGGCTTACCGTAAACATCGCCCATTATAAGATTTGCGGTTTTTCTGCCAACACCGGAAAGGCTTGTTAAACCGTCCAGCGTATCCGGCAATTCTCCGCCGTAAAGTGAAACCAGCTCCTGAGCCATTTTAACAAGGTCCTTTGCTTTTGAACGATAGAGTCCGCAGCTTTTAATAAGCTCGGCAACCTCATCCTCTGTTGCCGTTGCCATTGCCTCGGCTGTTGGAAAACACTCAAAAAGAGCAGGCGTTACAAGATTAACGCGTGCGTCGGTGCACTGTGCCGAAAGTCTTGTTGCAACAAGCAACTGAAAAGGGGTTTTATATTCCAGCGAGCATTTTGCATCGGGATATTTTTGGCTTAATGCGTCGACCGCCGAAAGCGCCGTTTGCTGTTTCCTTGTCAAGTGCCGACTCTCCCTTCTTAATCTCTTTTAAATATAATAACACTTTTAGCACAGTTTAGCAAGCATATTTATGCCGACTTGAATTTGAAATCTCTTTCCCCGTCATCTTTGTATCCGCGCCCCGGCGACCTAAGAAGGCAGAAGAAGAAAAGCGCGAACCGCAGCGGCGGTGAAAAATAAACAACTATACGAAACTGCATTTTTGAAGAAACTTAAATTGCAACATTCAGCAGTCAAATGCAGCACAATAAAAATTACCTGTTTACAAAGCGTCAAGAATGAGTTATAATAAAACCAAAAGAACATTTGTTCTTTTTTATAACTGTCAAATGAAACTGACAAAAAGGAGCTGCGACATTTTATGGAACGCACAATTCTTCATTGCGACCTTAATAATTTTTATGCTTCCGTCGCCTGTCGCGACAACCCGAGCCTTCGCGACCGTCCCGTTGCCGTTTGCGGCGATCAAAAGGAACGGCACGGCATTGTGCTTGCAAAAAATGCTGCGGCAAGAGCGTACGGTGTTGCAACGGGAGAGGCGATCTGGCAAGCAAAATCAAAATGCCCGGGGCTTGTTACTGTACTCCCGGATTTTAATAGATACACCGAATTTTCGGTTGCCGCAAGAAAGATTTACAAGGATTACAGTGATCTTTTGGAGCCTTTCGGTCCGGATGAAGCGTGGATCGATGTAAGCGGCAGCCGCCTTATTTTCGGCAACGGCTTGGAAATTGCAAACAAAATAAGAAAGCGCATAAGAGAAGAACTCGGTCTTACCATCTCCGTCGGCGTCAGCTTTAACAAGGTTTTTGCAAAGCTGGGTTCTGACCTTAAAAAGCCGGATGCGGTAACGGTTATATCGCCCGATAATTTTAAGGAAATCGTTTGGCAGCTTCCTGCAAACGCTATGATAGGCGTCGGCAATGCAACATACCGGCTGCTTTGCTCTGTCGGAATACACACCATCGGTCAGCTCGGAAACGCTCCGGATGCACTGCTTAAAAGGATACTCGGAAAATCCGGTGAGCAGCTTAAATTATGGGCGCTCGGTCTTGATACCTCACGTGTGGCGGAAGCAAGCTATCATCGCACTCCGAAAAGCATAGGCAGATCCACCACCTGCGCCGCCGATCTTGTAACTCTAAACGATGTTTGGAAAACCATGTTGATGCTCTCGGAAGAGGTCGGCGCACAGCTGAGAACCGAGCAAGCCGAGGCAACGGGCGTGCAGCTGCACCTTCGCACAAACGAGCTTAAGGTAAACGAGCTGCAATCGCCGCTTGAAATGCCGACACAGTCGGGTATTGTGCTTGCAAAGCGCGGAATAGAGCTGTTTAAGGCCAAATATGAGTTCTTGCGCCCGTTAAGGAGTCTCGGAATACGCGCAATAAACCTTATTCCGCAAGCAGACGGAGCACAGCAAATAGGACTTTTTCAAAATGCAAAAAGCTTTGAGACTTTGCAAAAAATCGAAACGCAAATGGATACGCTGCACCGTCGTTTCGGCAAAGATTGCATTTGCCGCGGCAGTGTTATGCACGAAAAAAAGGCAGCGAGCGAGCCGCGCCCGTTTTCACAGATTTATAAATAACACAACAGCATAAAATACAAGAAGCGCCGAGCAAACAATCGCTCGACGCTTTAAATGCACAATAATATTCTATTTTGTTCTTTTGCAAACAGGCTTCGACCACTCCGAATACAGCCTGTGCCATTTGCCGTTGCGTTTTACGGATTTATACGATCGCACGGAAACATAATATTTTGCCTTTGCCGCAAGCCTTTTAACCCTTGCACTGTTTTTTAAATTACCCTTAACTGTAACTGTCTTGACTTTTTTCAGATTTTTATTTTGACTGTATTTAATTTGATACCCAGTTGTTTTGCCGCTTTGTACTTTCCATTTTACATTCAGCTGCCTTTTGCCGGACGTAAGCTTTTCAACATTTGTTGCAGGAGGATTTATTGTGAACTTTAATGTTCTGCTTCCGGTATATTTACCGCGAAAATCCACACGAACCTTATATGTACCGATGTTCACTCTGTCTGCATCGTATACCACGCTGTAATTCTTTTTGTTAATAGTTTTGCCTGCGGCATCTTTCACCGTAACTGACGGCGTTTTAACTTTACCGTCAAAGGTATATACATTGCTTGATAAAAAGGCCTTTGTTTTAAGCGGCAGCTTAAGCCTTACACCTTCAACAAATTCCATACTGTCAAATTGCCTGAACAACGAGAAATTGCAAAAATCCGGACCGCGCTTATTGCCGCAGTGAATAACGCAATAGTGTCCCTTTTGTTTTCCGACATATATGCTTATGTGGTCGTTTATAACCTTATCCTTATCAACAAAAACGATATCGCCGACTTCAAGTTTATTCTTGTTTGTTATTCTTGTGGCATAGCCGCTTTTTATAAGCTCCTCTGTCGCTCTGTGCCAATCTGCAACGGTTTCGTGATTCTTTCCCTGCATTGCCTTTTCAAGCACAGATGTGTCGTAACCTGCAACATTGGGAAGATAATTCAAATAAACATAAGAAACAAAAGAAGCGCACACAAAGCCGTTTTTTCTGAAATGCTTAAGATTAGGAGCTTTACCGCTTACGGTTGTGGGGTCTTTAACCATCTCTTTTCCGTTTGTACCGGTGCCGTAAGTTATGCGCGTTGTGGCATAAGGCTCTTGCAGAATACTGCCGTAAAGCCAGATATCGGATTCACGGTAATCGTCAATGTTGTAACCGACATAGTCCATAGCATCGATAAATACATTGTACTTTTGGTCAAGTTTATTTCGCTTAGCCGCTGCCGAAACATTGGTTGTAGGTACTGAAAACATCAACACAATACAAAGTGCAACCGAAACGAGTTTTTCGGTTTTTATTTTTAACATAATAACATCCTTTTGTGTGCACATAAATTCAAAAAATAAAGGTCGCGGCGCCTTCAATCACACACTATTAGATATTTTACTACATTTTTCTAAAAATGTCAAATTTGTAATATTTTCAAGCTGTTCCTATTCAATCCTCAGTAAACCGTCATTCTTTCACGGTTGTTCATATGCTGCAGAAGCACCTGCACTTCTCGATATTCTGTATAAAATTCATCGTGCTCTCGACCTGCAAGATACGGCAGCTTAGCAACACTTACTCCGATATCATAAAGCGTGGCATTTGAAATAAAGTGGCACAGCACATTTTCACCCTTGACCCACTTTTTTTCAATCTGCATAGCGGTTTCTTCGGCTTTGTCGTATTGCTCTTGCGAATACTGCCTTTCAAGCAGCGCAATATCAACACTTATATCGCTTGTGAATTTTTTTAAATAACAGGACTCCCAAATGCAAACACCGCAAACGCCTGCAAAAAGCACAATTGCAATCCAGATTTTGTTCATCTTGCCTCATCCTTTTTAATAATAACCTGATTACCCAAAACGTCAAGAGTCATAATAAATATGTCGTCAGGTGTAAGCTTGCTCTTTTTAAGCAGCGATAAAACTTTTTTCTCGCTTACATCAATGTCTTCAAGTCCGCGTTTAACTATCTTGCCGTCGCTGATAATCAGCGCGGGAAACGCGCTTTTATCCTGTGGCTCGCCCTTAACATCGCCGACGTTTGCCGGACGTTTATCGGGCTTTTGCAACACGCTTAATGTTCCGTTGGTTTCAAGCACCGCATACGATACCTCGCGAATATCAAAGATTCCCTGCTGTCTGAGCAGCTCAACAAGATCGGCAACCGTCACGCGCATTTTTCTCAGCTGCTTTTGCAAGATCACACCGTCTTTGATTATTATTGCCGATTTGCCGTTTGTAAGGTTGTTTATAATGCTTGATTTAAGCGTTAAAACCGTCAATAATATCTCAAGCGCAACAAGTGCGGAAATGGCGAGCACGGCACTTAAAACAGGCTGTGACGCGTCTTGAATCGGAATTGCTGCGATCTCTGAAATAAGCAGCGTTACCACAAGCTCGGCAGGCTGCATATCCCCTATTTGCCTCTTGCCCATAAGCCGCATTGCAGTGGTTACAAGCAAATATAAAATAACTATCCTTATAATGGTTGTAAACATAAACATCACCAATGTTTATGTTGTCCGCAAACAACAACGATATGCACAAAAATAACGACAGACAAAACCGTCTGCCGTTATTTTAAAAAAAGAAAATTTAAATTCTGCGAGCTACCTTAAGCTCGTTGCAAAGCCTGTCAGATAAATCTGAATTGTTTATCTGCTCAAAAAGGCCGTTGCATTCAAACACCTTGATAATTGCGATATAGGTGTCCCACCCCATCGGTGCCGTCCGACGCTCAATATCAGAAACTGTCTGACGGCTTTTCCCGATTTTTCTTGCAATCTCCGTTTGAGAAATCCGAAGACACTTTCTGAAGGACGGGAGCTTTTCTACAAGACTGTCAATCATAATTTGACGTTCGGCGGAAATGTTGAATTCTGGCATATTCGCGCGCTCCTTTCCTCCCCTTGTTTTATGACGAACAAAATTCCGATATATGACAAATGCCGCTTTTCTAAAGCACAACGGATTTTCACACGTCTCTTTACTACAAAATAATTATACCTTTTTTCTTTTTCAAAGTCAATGAACTGCCGAAAGTTTGGTAATTGTAACTACTAACTAATCTTACTACTTGACAAAACGCAGCGATAAATTCATCACATTGCACAAAACGTACGGCAGCGGGTTTTTTCCTCAACGCAAAAGGCGTGCGGATCAATGTAATCCGCACGCCTTTTTTGCTGTTATTTACAGATTCACACGTGTTGGTTCATT
>USAR01000029.1 GCA_900552605.1 uncultured Oscillospiraceae bacterium
TACCACAAAACACAGAAAAAGCCCAGTAAAAACTGGACTTTTTCGACAGTCTGAACCCACTTCTTTTTGAAGTGGGTTTTTACTATGGAATGTGCCGCGGCACATTCCATAACTCCATTTTATTAATTTATGAAATATAATTGTTGCATGGTTATAAACCGACAAGAAAAGTACCTAAAATTACCGTTGTCTTGTTAATCAAGCTCTTTTTTACCTGTGTAAAGCTCATAATATCTGCCCTTTTGGCTAAGCAAATCATCGTGATTGCCGCGCTCTATAATCTCCCCGTGCTCAAGCACCATTATCGCGTCGGCATTTCTGACGGTAGACAGTCTGTGCGCAATCATAAAGGTTGTGCGGTTTTTCATTAGTCTGTCCATACCGCGTTCTATATGTCGCTCTGTTCTTGTATCAACCGAGCTTGTCGCTTCATCAAGCACAAGTATAGGTGCTTTTGAAATTGCGGCACGTGCGATGTTAAGAAGCTGCCGCTGCCCTTGCGAAAGGTTTGCGCCGTCGCCTGTTATAACTGTGTTATAGCCGTTTTCAAGCCTCATTATAAAGCTGTGAGCGCTTGCGGTTTTGGCGGCTTCAACAACCTCGTCGTCTGTGGCATCGGGTCTGCCGTAGCGAATATTTTCCATAATTGTGCCCGTGAAAAGGTGCGTGTCCTGCAAGACCATTGCGATGTTTCGGCGCAGATCTTCGCGCTTAATGTTTCTTATGTCAACACCGTCTATGGTAATAGTGCCGCTGTCAATATCGTAAAACCTGTTAAGCAGGTTTGTAACCGTGGTTTTACCGGCGCCCGTTGAACCGACAAACGCTATCTTCTGTCCCGGTTTTGCGTAAAGCGAGATATCGTGAAGAATAACCTTGTCGGGGCGATAGCCGAATGTAACGTGGGAAAGCTCCACCATACCCTGCATTTTTCCCATACAAACGGCATCCGGCGCGTCGGGCGCTTCGGGCTGCATATCGATAATTTTGAAAACTCGCTCAGCGCCTGCAAGTGCCGCCATTATTGTAGAAGTCTGCATCGAGAGCATATTTATCGGCATTGAAAACTGACGTGAGAAGTTTACGAAAACAGAAAGACCGCCTACGTCAAATCCGCCGAAGATGCACAAAAGACCGCCGATGCCGGCTGTAAGCGCATAGCTTATTTGCGATGTGTTTCCCATTATAGGACCCATCACCCCGCCGTAAAACTGAGCTTTAAGCTGCTTTGTCCTGAGGTCTGCATTAAGCGTATTAAATTCCTCAACACAAGTATCCTCATGGTTAAATACCTTAACCACCTTTTGCCCCGTTACGGATTCCTCGATGTATCCGTTAACTGCGCCGAGCGCCGACTGTTGACCGCCGTAATACTTTCCCGATATCTTCGCAATTGCCATTCCTCCTCTTAAATAGATAGGGACAAATGCAAGTGTTATAAGTGAAAGCAACGGACTTATCACAAGCATCATAACAAGCGTGCTGAGAAGTGTTATAGTGCCTGATACAACGCTTGTTAAAGAGTTGTTGAGCATAACGTCAATATTATCAACATCGTTTGTAAAGCGGCTCATTGTTTCGCCGGTGGGGTTCTCATCGAAATATCGCACCGGAAGTGCTTGCAGCTTGCAAAACAAATCGTTCCTTATCTTCAGCGAGGCATTTTGCGAGACAAACAGCATAAGCTTCGATTGCAGATATTGCCCCACAATTCCCACTGCGTATATTGCCGCAAGAATAATAAGCATCTGCACAAGGTATACGACTCTTGCCGACATCTCGGTTTTTGAATCGGCAATATGGTTGATAATTGGTCTCAGCATTGTTGCGCCTGCCAGCGACGCACCGCTGGCAAGCAACATACTGATTGCCACCATTATAAGATGCATTTTATATTCAGCAACATAAGAAAGCATACGCTTTACCGTGTTTTTAACGTCTTTAGGCTTACCCTTTGCCATACCGCGAGGACCGGGTCCGCGGTGTCTGCCGCCCATACCGCCTCTTTTATCGGGTGCTGCTTTGGCATACTGCCGCCTCAGCGCTTCCAGATCTCTTGCCATTTCCGCTTATGCCTCCTTTCTCTCGTGCTGAGAATAATAGATCTCGCTGTATTCCTCGTTGTTTTTCATCAGCTCGTCGTGCGTGCCGACTCCAGTTATTTCTCCGTCGTCCATAACAACTATCATATCCGCGTCTTTTACAGACGATATTCTCTGCGCAATTATAATTTTTGTGGAATCGGAAAGCTCGTTTTTAAACGCTGCGCGAATTTGCGCCTCGGTTGCGGTATCGACAGCGCTTGTTGAATCGTCCAAAATCAGTATTTTCGGTTTTTTAAGGAGTGCACGGGCAATGCAAAGCCTTTGCTTTTGACCGCCTGAAACATTGCTTCCGCCCTGTCCCAAGTCGGTTTTATAACCTTCTTTAAATTCACTTACAAATTTATCCGCCTGTGCTCTTTGTGCCGCTTCTCTTATTTGCTCATCACTTGCGTTTTGGTCACCCCAGCGCAAGTTTTCCTCAATTGAGCCCGAGAAAAGCACATTTTTTTGCAGCACCATACCAACTCCCTCGCGCAAATTATGCAGTGAGTATTCCTTAACGGGAACGCCGTCGATAAGCACCTCGCCCTCGTCCGCGTCGTAAAGTCTCGGCAAAAGAGAAACAAGCGTTGTTTTGCCGCAGCCTGTTGAGCCGATTATTCCGACCGTGTAGCCTGCCGGAATTTTAAGATTTATGTTTTTAAGCACGGCGTCGGGACTGTTTTTATAATACCTGAAGGTGACGTTTCTAAACTCAACCTCACCGTTTTTAACATACATTTTTTCCTGCTCGGCTGTAAGCCCTTCGTCGCTGACATCGGGCTTTTCTTCCATAACCTCTTTGATACGTCTTGCCGAAGCCAATGCACGCGAGAACATTATAAACATCATTGTAACCATCATCAGTGAAGAAAGAATCTGAGTGATATAGGTTACAAATGCAATAAGGTCTCCTGTTGACATAGTGGACCTCATAACCATATCTCCGCCAAACCACAGCACGGCAATGGTTGTAACATTCATAAAAAAGTTCATAACGGGACTTATGAAAACCATAACGCCCATTGCGGCAAGTCCCGCTTTTTTCAGGTTATCGTTAGCCATTCCGAATTTCTGCTTTTCGGTGTCCTCTCTAACAAAAGATTTAACAACCCTTACATTTGTAACGCTTTCCTGCACGGTGGAATTAAGCGCGTCGATTTTAGTCTGCATTTTTCCGAAAAGCGGAAATCCTTTTGAAACCAATATACCAAGGAATATAAGCAGCAGCGGCATTGTAACCGCAAGCACAAGCGTAAGTCGCGGATTCAGCAAAAACGCCATTATAAGCGCGCCTATCATCATTCCGGGCGCCCTTAACGCCATTCGAAGCAGCATATTTATAAAGTTCTGCATTTGAGTAACGTCATTTGTAAGACGAGTTACAAGCGAGCCTGCCGAATATTTATCGATATTTGAAAAAGAATATGTTTGTATTTTGGCATATACATCGGAGCGCAAGTCGGCAGCAAAATTAACAGAAGCCTTTGCGCCGAAAAACGCGCCGCCCACACCGCCTATCATCATAAGAATCGCGGTTATTATCATTGAAGCCATTATTGCAACGATATACCCCGACGCATCTGTGTGAGAATATATCCACTGTATAATTTTAGGCGCCGAGGCTATATCCGTTTTGTTAACACCGTAATCGATTATAAGCGACAAGAATTTCGGCATAAGCACTTCGCCGATAACCTCAACAATCATACAAATAGGGCCGAGTATAAAGTATGGTAAATAAGGCTTAATATACTTGAACCATTTCATCTTAGTTTCCATTTTTTCCTCCTTGGTGACCGGGGTGACAAGAATCTCACAGGATTTTCAGTTACAGCTTTCCCCGTTCGTAAAGCTCGATTAAATTGCCGTTTATCTTTTCAAGGCACTGCATAAAAACGGCTATCTCATCCTCGGAAAGACCGTTTATCATTGCGGAATCGACCTTTTTAAATATTGCGTGACTGCGCTTAACGACACCTTGACCGCGCTCGGTTATTTTAACGTCGTTAATTCTGCTGTCGCCGCTTTTGCTGCTTCTTGTGATATAGCCGTCGCTTTCAAGCTTTTTAATTCTCACCGAAAGCGCACAGGGGCTTATTTGCATTTGCTCTGCAAGCTCACGCTGAGAAAGTGCGCCGTCACCCTTTGAAAGCTGCATCAGCAGCATATGCTGGCTGCGGTGCAGGCCTATCTCCCCTATGTATTTATCAATAACCTTGTGGTGCATACGGTCGGCAACAATGAAACTGTGCGCAACGCGGCTTTCAAGCGGAATTTCCTTTGGCATTTTATCACCCTCTTTTTGGTATGATTTAAGTTAACACGTTAATAATTAACATATTAAGCATACTATCACTGTTATTCGAATTTGTCAAGCAGCGATGATGTTAATTATTTGTTAATTTGCAAAAAAAGGTAAACTATGATAATATTAACAGTGATTACTGCTTAGTTAAAGGTGGGTGTGCGCTCTGAAAAAACTAAATTTCAAACGAGGCTTTAATATACCGAAGCGTATGCTTATAACGGCGTTGCTGATACTTTTGCAAATAGCGTTCATTTTGTTTCTTGCAAGCTATACTATCCGCAATGTTTACGGCGCTTATGCCGTGTTTGAAACACTTAGCATTTTTTGCGTTATCTTTCTTGTTAACGAACGAGGCAACCCTAGCTATAAAATATCTTGGATTATTTTTATACTTCTTATACCGTTTGCCGGGTGGATTTTTTTCCTGATCTTCGGCGGCACCCGTGTTTTTCCATATCTTAAAAGGCGGTACAAACGCATTGAAAGCAGCTCGGAAAAATACAGAAATCAGGATAATAACGTTATGCTACGCCTTGAAAACAACGGACTGCTGGGAGCAAGGCAGGCAAAATATTTATATAAGGAATCGGGATATCCCGTTTACGGCAGCACAGAAACCGAGTTTTTTCCATCGGGTGAGGCGGTTTTTGAAGCGCTGCTTAAGGATCTTAAAACTGCAAGGAAATACATTTTTATCGAGTTTTTTATCGTTGCCGAAGGGTATATGTGGGATAAAATACACAAAATATTGTTGGAAAGAATTGCGGACGGCATTGAAGTGCGGCTGCTTTTTGACGATTTCGGATCGGCAAACAGACAATATAAAAGCTTTGTTAAGAATATAAGAGCAGAGGGTATAAAGGTTTCTGTATTTAATCCGATAAAGCCAAGCTCCAATATCTTTTTAAACAACCGCAACCACCGCAAAATGCTCGTTATTGACGGCAGCATTGCATACACCGGCGGCTTCAACATTGCAGATGAATATATAAATAAGCTTGAGCGTTTCGGGCATTGGCTCGACTGCGGTATACGTCTTCGCGGTGACGCGGTTAAAAGCTTTACGGTTATGTTTTGCGATATGTGGCGGTTTACAAGCTTTAAAAGCAAAATAAATGCGGCGGATTATATCTGCTCCGACGAATTGGCGGTTATCGGCGACGGCTTCGTACAGCCTTATTGCGACGGCCCGTTTGACGACCGATTTGCGGCAGAGGGAATATATTTGCAGCTTATAAATTCCGCAAGAAAGTATATTTACATTGCCACGCCGTATCTTATAATAGATAATACTATGTCGGACGCGCTTTTGCGCGCTGCAAAATCGGGTGTTGATGTGCGCATTATCTGTCCCAGCCACCCCGATAAATGGTATGTGCACCCCGTTACGCAGTACCACTATGCCTTTTTGATGGAGGCGGGAATAAAAATATACGAATACACCCCTGGATTTATTCACTCAAAGCTTTTTGCCGTTGACGATCGCTTTGCAACAGTCGGCACTGTGAATATGGACTACCGCAGCTTTTTCTTTCACTTTGAGTGCGGTGTTTGGCTGTGCGGCACAAGCAGTGTGGGCAGCATTAAAAATAACCTTGAAAACACAATGAATAACAGTCGGCTTATTGACCCTGCGCTATGGGCAAAAAGACCGCTCAAAACGCGGATCAAGCAGTTCATTTTGCATCTTTTTGCTCCGTTTATGTAAAAAAAGATAAAATGTTTTGCACGTATACTGCGTTTTCGCTTGACTTTTGGCTTAAAAAATAGTAAAATATCAGCAGTGTATTTGTAAAGGAGATACCGCTTATGAAATTGCAAAAAAGCAACAATAAAAAACTTTTCGGAATAATCGGCGTTGTAATTGCGGTTGCAGCGGCAGTTGCAGGCGTTGCGGTTCTTTTAACAAAGTTTTTCAGACGCCGCAACGAAGAAACGGAATACATTGAGTGCGACGGCGTCTGCTCGGATTGCGATGAGGATTGCGACGCAAAGTTCTACATCGATGACGACGACGTTTGCGATGATGCCGCAGACGAGGACGAGCAGGACGAAACCTTTGCCGAGCAGGGCGCAGAAGAATAAGCTTTTTCGTCAGCCTGACCTATGCGACCTTGCCGCCGCATAGGTTTTTTATTGAATAATAATCTTTAGGAGGAAAACCAATGAATAAATTAACATCAAAGCAGCTTGCGGAAAAAATAACGCTTAAACTTTCACATAATTTCGGCGTTACACCGCAGCAGGCCTCCGACGACTTTTTTTATAAAGCTGCAGCGCTTGTGCTGCTTGACATAATGAGAGACGACAAAAAAGAATTCCGCGATTTAACGGATAAAAAGCAGGCAAAAACCGTTTATTATCTCAGTATGGAATTTTTAATGGGTCGCTCGTTCAAAAACACCGTATACAATCTCGGCTTGCAAAAAGAAATGGAAGCCGCAATGAAGAGCCTCGGCGTAAAGCTTGAAAACCTTTATGAGCTCGAGCCCGATGCCGGCCTCGGCAACGGCGGTCTCGGCAGACTTGCCGCTTGCTATTTAGACGGTCTTACCTATTGCGGTTACCCTGCAATGGGGTACTGCATTAAATACGAATTCGGCATTTTCCGCCAAAAGCTTGTTGATGGTTGGCAGACTGAAATGCCCGATTTTTGGCTGCCCGGCGGCAGTGTATGGCTTGAACAGCGTTCGTCGCGTGCGGTTGAGGTTCATTTCGACGGCAAGGTTAAAGAAAGCTGGAACGACGGCTATCACTCTGTATCATATGAAGGCTGCAATACAGTTATTGCAATGCCTTACGACCTTATGGTTGCGGGAAGAGACGGCAAAGCCGTTAACATTCTTCGCCTTTGGAGTGCGGAAGCTCCGCAAATCGATATGGATGCTTTTAACCAAGGTGACTATGTCCGTGCACTTGAGCAGCAGGCAATGAGCGAGGTCATAAGCAAAGTGCTTTACCCTGAAGACAACCATATGGAAGGTAAATCGCTCCGTCTTCGTCAGCAGTATTTCCTTGTAAGCGCATCGATTCAGGATATTCTCAACCGTCATCTGCGCCTTTACGGAACACTTGATAATCTTCCTGAAAAAGCGGCAATTCACATAAACGACACTCACCCGGCGCTTGTGATTCCCGAGCTTATGCGTTTCCTTCTTGATGAATGCGGCTATAATTGGGATAAAGCTTGGGATATCGTTCAGCGCACCACAGCTTACACTAACCACACCGTTATGAAAGAAGCGCTTGAGTGCTGGCAGATAGACCTGTTTAAAGCACGTCTTCCGAGAATTTACCAGATTATAACTGAAATTGATAACCGCTTCCGTGCCGAGGTTTGGGAAAAGACTCACGATGCCGGATATGTTTCACGCACCGCGGTTATCGAAAACGGTGTTGTTAGAATGGCAAACCTTTGCGTTGCATCGTGCCACAATGTCAACGGCGTTTCAAGACTGCACAGCGAGATTCTTAAGGATGATCTGTTCAACGACTACTACCGCTTAACTCCTGATAAATTTACAAACGTTACAAACGGCATTGCGCACCGCCGATGGCTGTGTCAGGCAAATCCGCTGCTTTCCGACTATCTCGGCGAGCTTATCGGCAAGGATTTTGTTAAGGATGCCTCGGCTCTTGAAAAACTGCTTGCTTTCAAAGATGATAAAACCGTTCTTAAAAATCTTGGTGATATTAAAAGAAAGAATAAGGAACGTCTTTCAAATTACGTTAAGCAGCAATACGGCTTCGGTTTTGACCCGCTTTCTACCGTTGATATGCAGGTTAAACGTCTGCACGAATACAAGCGTCAGCACCTTAATGTGCTCAACATTGTTACCGAGTACCTTTACATTAAGGAAAACCCAAACGCCGATTTTAAACCGAGGACATATTTCTTCGGCGCAAAGGCGGCGCCCGGTTATCTGCTTGCAAAGCAAATTATCAGTATGATATACAGCCTGCAAAAGCTGCTTGAAAACGACCCTCAGGTTAAAGATAAGCTCAAGATCGTATTTATGGAAGACTACCGCGTGACACTTGCTGAGCTTATGATACCCGCTGCCGATATAAGCGAGCAGATATCGCTTGCGGGAACAGAGGCAAGCGGAACCGGCAATATGAAAATGATGCTCAACGGTGCTGTTACTCTTGGCACAGAGGACGGTGCAAATGTTGAAATTCACGAGGCTGTCGGCGATGATAACATCATCATCTTCGGTATGAGCACGCCTGAAGTTACCCAACTTACAAGAAACGGTTATCACCCATTCGATTATTACAACAACAATCCCCAGCTTAAAAAAGCAATCGACTTTATTGCGGAAAAACTCAACTGCGGTGATGTTATTGCAAATATGCTTCGCACAAGCGATCACTATATGGCGCTTGCCGATTATGCCGACTACTGTGCAGCAAAGCAGCGCGCAATGAAGCTTTATGAAAACACAGAGCTTTGGAACAAAATGGCTCTTGTCAACATTGCAAAGGCAGGTCGCTTTGCAGCCGACCGTTCCGTAGGTGACTACGCTCGCGAAATTTGGCACGCAGAGCCGATTCTTTAAAAATATTATTTGCGCGCCGCGCTTTTACTCTTCAAAGACAACGCGGTGCGCTTTTTTTGAGTAATTTTTTCCGCACAAGATGCCGTGCGGATAGGCAAAGGCTGTGAAATTTAGATTTTGGATTTTTTATATTTTAACTCTCGCAACGAAATGTTTAAATCACCGTTCGGAGCGATAGCGGACGGGCGTTTTGTGCGGTTTAGACTGCGGCTGCCGAAAGACTGTGGTGTTTGGCACGTTTACCTGCTCATGAAACGTGACGGCGAGGAAGAAATACGCACCGAAATGAGCTTTGAGTGGCACGATAACGACTCGCTGTATTACAGCTGCGACATAAAACCCTCGGTAGGGCTTTATTGGTATAGCTTTGCATATGAAACGGAAAACAATGCATTCGTTATTTCAAAGGGTGCCGACTCACTCGGAGTATTAGGAAACGGTAAGCCTTGGCAGCTCAGCGTTTACAGTGCGAATTTCAAAACACCCGACTGGTTGCGCGGCGGCGTTATCTACCAAATATTTCCCGACAGATTTAACCGCTCAAATAAGCCGCACGTCGGTGTTCCCGAAAAGCGATTTTTAAGAAGTGATTGGGGCGGACAACCTGCGTTCACACAAAACGGTGATCCCTGCTCTCTCGGCAACGATTACTTTGGCGGCGACCTGAACGGCATTATCGAAAAGCTTGACTATTTAAAATCGCTCGGTGTTACCTGCATTTATCTTAATCCGATTTTTTTTGCATCGTCAAACCACCGTTACAACACGGTGGATTATGAAAAAATTGACCCGCTTTTAGGTGATGAAAAAGACTTTTCCGAGCTTTGCAAACAAGCGCACAAGAGAAATATAAGAGTTATTTTAGACGGTGTTTTCTCGCACACCGGCGATGACAGCAAATATTTTGACCGCTACGGCGAGCATAAGGATGCGCTCGGAGCCGCACAAAGCAAAGAGTCGCCGTATTTCAGCTGGTATAAATTTACCGAATGGCCGCACAAATATCACTGCTGGTGGGGCATTGAAACACTGCCAGAGGTCAACGAGGACGACGAAAGCTTTACGGAATACATCTGCGGAGAAAACGGCATTCTCAGACGTTGGCTGCGGCTCGGTGCAGACGGTTGGCGGCTTGATGTTGCCGACGAGCTGCCCGACATATTTCTTGACAAGCTTCGCAAAGCCGTTAAAGCGGAAAAAAGCGACGCTTTTATTTTGGGTGAGGTCTGGGAAGATGCGTCAAACAAAATAAGCTACGGCGTTCGCAGGCGATATTTTGCCGGAGAGCAACTGGACTCCGTTATGAACTATCCCTTTGCAACCGCAATTGTTGACCTTGTTAAAGGCGGTAATTCAAAAAGCTTTTTTGAAACCGTGGAAGCACTGTCGGAAAACTATCCGCCGCAGTGCCTTTCGCTTATGATGAACCACATAGGAACTCACGACACTGCGCGTATTCTTACTGTGCTCGGATTTTCCGGCACAGCCGGCGACAGAGCTTGGCAAGCACATCAGAGCCTGTCTGAAAATGAGCTTGCAATAGCTCTGAAAAGATTAAGGCTCGCTGTTGCGTTGCAGTACACTCTGCCCGGTGTGCCTTCAATCTTTTATGGCGACGAGGCAGGAACCGAAGGCTGGGCAGACCCCTTTTGCCGCGCTTGCTTTCCTTGGGAAAACGAGAACGAAAAGCTTACCGCTTTTTATAAAAAACTCGGCAAAATGAGAAAGGATTGCGAGGCGCTTAAAAACGGGCGCTTTGAACCTGTTTATTGCGGCGACGGTGCGGTGGCTTATATAAGGCACTGCCAAAATGACACACTGCTTGTTGCTGTAAACTGCACCCATATTCAGCAGGGCTTTAAGATTGCTGCAAAATTTCAAAATGCCGAGGTTCTTTTCGGAAATGCCGCTTGCGAGGGGTACCTCAGCGTTGAGCCGCAGGACATCTGCATTTTGCATTTGAAAGAGCTTTGTGAAATGACTGATGATAATTAAAAATAAGCAACAAAAGCAGGTAGCATTAAAATCCGCTGTCATTTTTTATGACAGCGGATTCAGACTGTCGAAAAAGTCCAGTTTTTACTGGGCTTTTTCTGTGTTTTGTGGTA
>USAR01000030.1 GCA_900552605.1 uncultured Oscillospiraceae bacterium
AACTTCCCTTCATACTCGGTTGGCGAAACAAAGCCCAGCCGCGGTCCCGGCAGACGTGAGATAGGTCACGGTGCATTGGCAGAGCGCGCGTTGTTGCCTGTTATTCCGCCGGTTGACGAGTTCCCGTATGCAATCCGTGTTGTTTCGGAAGTTCTTTCTTCAAACGGCTCAACATCGCAGGGCTCTGTTTGCGGTTCTACTCTTGCCCTTATGGCAGCAGGTGTTCCGATTAAAGCTCCGGTTGCAGGTATCTCCTGCGGTCTTATCACAGGCGATGACGGCGTATGGGGCGACTTTATGACGATGGTCGATATTCAGGGTCTTGAGGACTTCTACGGCGATATGGACTTCAAGGTCGCCGGCACAAAGGAAGGCATAACCGCAATTCAGATGGATCTCAAGGTTCACGGTCTTACACCGGCAATAATTAAAGAAGCTCTTGCAAAAACTCATAAAGCAAGAAACTATATTCTTGATGAAGTAATGCTTAAATGTATTGCCGAGCCTCGCAAGGAGCTTTCTCCCTATGCCCCCAAGATGCTCACAACAGTTATCGACCCGCAAAAGATCGGCGATGTTATCGGCAAGCAGGGCAAGATTATTCAGTCTATCCAAGAGCAGTGCGAATGCACAATCAACATTGAAGAAGACGGTCACGTTTTTGTATCCGGTCTTGATGTTGAAAAGGCTCAGCAGGCTGTTTCAATTATCGACACTATTGCAAATGGACCTGAGGTCGGAGCAATTTACAACGGCAAGGTTACCAGACTTATGACATTCGGTGCATTCGTTGAGATCGTTCCGGGTGTTGAGGGGCTTGTGCACATCAGCAAGCTCGATGTTAAACGTGTTGAAAAGGTTGAGGACTGCGTTGCTGTCGGCGACCGCGTTATGGTTAAGGTTGAAGGACTCGACGAACAAGGCAGACTTAATCTTTCACGCCGTGCCGCTTTGGTTGAGATAAAAGGTCTCTCTGTTGACCCTGACGCTAATGAGGAGTCACCGAGAAACGATCGTCCTCGCCGCGGCTTTCGTCAAAAAAGATAATTTCTGAATAGGTATTCAGAAACAGAATAGCATTATTAAGGAGCTGTCAAGTTAAGGCAGCTCCTTTTTTGCAACAAATTGCGATGCAATTATGCAAATTACTTGAGCGTTGACACGTTGCAAAAAGCCGCTTCTATGCAGCCCTCGTCGGCGGAGTCGCCCGCGCGCAGCGCCAACCGTTTATTAAATTTCTTAATATATAAAAACGCTGCGCAAAGCGTAACTTTAAGTTGCAAGCAGTTTTTTCGCAAACGGTTGAAACAATCACCGCTTAAGCGGTGATTGTTTCCTCGCCTTTGGCGAGGCGCGCTGCGCGCGGGCGACTCCGCCGACGAGGGCTGCTTTGCAAGGTTTTCAGCAATGCGCAAAAGAAAACCATGCTTTAAACATGCTTTAAAAAGGTGAAAGTTAACTGCCTTGCTTATCAGGGCAATATCTAAGTACCAAACTTTGCACTGCTACGTTGCCTTCAATATATCGTAGTAATAACAAAAAAGGGGCAGTTCATTCAACCCGATGCCCCTTTAAAGTTGTTATATTTATTTGTTATTTGCCATTCAACAGATGCTCCTATCGCTTGCCTAACAATGCCCAACGTTTTAAATTCAAGCACGCTTAACAGCTTTATTCACTGAAGCGGCTGCCCCGATTAAAAGATAAGCCGCAAGGTTTGCAACAATAACGGCAGGTCCTGTTTGCAGCTGTAAAATGCACGCGGCAAAAAAGCCTGCAACAAAGCAAACAACGGAAATTACTGCAGAGGCAACCATAACGCCTTTGAAGGTTTTGCAAATGCGCATTGCCGAGAGCGGAGGAAAAATTATAAGTCCCGATATGAGTATAGCTCCCATCATCTGCATACCAAGCACAACTGTAACCGCTGTAAGCAGCGCCAAAAGCATATTATACTTTTGCGCGTTTACACCCGTTGCGGACATATATTCTTCATCGAAGGTAACGGCAAAAATTTTGTGATACAATAAAACAAACACAGCAATAACCGCAGCACAAAGAACAATACTCAACCACATATCTTTTGTTGTAACTGTTATCAGCGAAGCTGAGCCGAAAAGACTGTTGCAAGCGTCGCCTGCAGTGCCTCCCGAAAGGCTGAAGATTATTGTGCCTATCGCAATTGACGCAGTTGAAAACATAGCAATAGCCGCATCGCTGTTAATTCTGCTGTTTGAACCGATCTTAAGCAGTACGAATGCCGCCGCTACCACGATAGGTATTGATATTTCAAGCTTTAAATTCCCTGCAAGCTTGAGCGATGAAGCCAAAGCCAATGCGCCGTATCCAACGTGAGAAAGTCCGTCGCCAATCATCGAATAGCGTTTAAGCACAAGGCTTACACCAAGCAGCGAAGAGCAAAGCGATATAAGCACACCCACGGTAAGTGCTATTAAAACCACGTGCAAAACTATGGGATTTGTAAACATTAAATAAAGCTCGTTAAGCATTTCTCTCTCCCCTGTCTGTTGATTGAGCACCTTCGTTATTTTCATTTAAGCGACGCTTAAAAAAGCTGTCGGCAATGCTGAAAACCGCAGTATTATTTTTAACATTTAGAATATGAGTAGCATATTTTTCAGCCGCCCTTAAATCATGCGTAACGGTTATTATCGTCATCTTTTCTGTTTTATTAAGCCGGTTTATAAGACAATACAGTTCATCTGACGCTAAAGGATCCAGCGAAGCGGCAGGCTCATCGAGCACAAGCGCAAGCTTTGCCGAGCAAAGCGCACGTGCAAGCAACACACGCTGCTGCTGCCCGCCGGAGAGCTCGCGATAGCAACTGTTCTTAAGTGAATAAATATCCAGCTTTTTCATAATGTCGGCAGCATATTTATACTCTTGCTTTTTATAAAAAACTCCGTGGTGTGCTCTGTTAAGAAAGCCTGTCATAATAATTTCACTTACGCTTGCAGGAAAATTCTTTTGCACATTGCTTTTTTGCGGAAGATACCCTATATCGCTGTTTTTTATATTAGACAGCTCTATGCTGCCGCTGTCCGGTGTTTTTGCTCCTAAAATTGCTTTTAAAAGAGTGGTTTTCCCTGCACCGTTTTCACCTACAATGCACAGGTAATTGCCCTTTTCAATACTGAAATTAACGTTTTTAAGCCTAACCTTTCCGTCGTAAGATAGGGTTACATTTTCAGCTTTGATCTGCGGCATCAGTTAAGCGCCTCCTTTAAAACAGATATGTTTTTATTCATCAGTGATATATACGTTTCGCCGCTTTCAAGCTGACTGCGGCTGATGTTGTGGCAAGAGTAAAGCAACCGCGGTTCAGCGCCCGTCATTTTTGAAATACTTTCAGCAATGTCTCCGCTTGAATCTTCGGTATAAATTACAAACGACAGTCCATACTTCTCTATGGTATTTATAACCTCTTGAACGGCAGCCAGAGTAGGCTCTGTGTCGGAATCACAGCCGTCAAGTGCAGAAACGTAATTAAGCTTATAGGCATTTGCCAAATATCTGAACGGAAATTTATCGGCAAAGGCAAGCACGTTGTATTTTGCGGCGGTAACGGTGTTTTTGATATCATTGTCAAGCTTTGTAAGCTCTTTTTTATATGCTTCAAGGTTTTCAATATAAACGCTGGTGTTTTCACTGTCCTTTTCGCAAAGAATCTCAGCAATTTTTTCGACAATGATTTCAACGTTTTTAGGATCTGTCCAAACGTGCTCGTCAATTTCATCATCGTGGTCGTGAGAGTGTGAATGACTGTGTTCGCTGCCGTCGATTTTAAGCGTCGGCACTTCCTCGGTAAGGCAAATTACTGTTCTTGTGTTATTGGGCACGGCATCAAGCAGTTTTTTTGCCCATTTATCTGCACTTCCTCCAACGTATATAAATATATCGCAACGGCTTACAGTGTCTATATTTTGCAGTGTAGGTTCATAGTCGTGACTTTCGGCTCCCGTCGGCATAAGCATTTTTACCTCTGCCTTATCTTTGCTTATTGCCTTTGCAAAATCGAAGGGCGGAAAAATGGTTGCGGCAATTTTCAGCCTTTTTTCGCCGGCGTTAATTCGGCTGTCGATTGCTGCATCGCGATTAACTGTCGTGCTGCAAGCGGAAAGCAACACTAAACAAAAGGCAACGATAAAAGAAATAATCCTCCTCATTCTTCACTCGCCCTCCGTTATGCGACAGCTGTCGCAAACACCGTAAAGCACGGTATCCTTAAGATCTATCAAAAAGCCGTGACCTTTCAAAATATGCTCTCTGAGTTTCATAATCTGCTCACAATCAAGATGAATAACCTTTCCGCAAGCAGAGCATTTAAGATGAAAATGGCTGTCGCAGCCGCCGAAATGACCGACGTACTGATAAACCACACTCTTTCCGTCGTTACCGCGAAAACGGCGCAGCACGCCCTCCTCACAAAGATTGGCAACCTGACGGTAAACCGTACTTTTGCCGATATTATCATTTTTAACGCCGTCTGCAACATCTGCCATTGAAAGCTGGCGGTCGCGATTGCGGCGCAGAAAGTCAATAAGCAATTGCTTTTGCCTGGTTGCATATTCCTGTTTCAAATTTGGTCCGCCTTTCCGAAAATGAGAATTACTCTCATATTATAGCGCAAGCCGCTGCAAAAGTCAACAAAACTCTTAAAAAAAGACGGTTAAAAGCTATGCTTATTCTTGCAAATTCCGCAAATATATGGTAACATATATAAATAAACCATAAATTGGCGACTTAGTGCCGTTAGTCCTTAGCCGTCCAAAGCCGAAAGAAGGTTGAAAATATGAAATGTCCGTTTTGCGGTTATCAAGACAGTAATGTTATCGACTCACGTCCAACCGACGAGGGCGAAAAAATCAGACGCCGCAGAGAATGTAAAAAATGTCAAAAACGCTTTACAACATATGAGGTTATTGAAAGCCTGCCGCTTATTGTTGTTAAAAAAGATAAAACTCGCGAGGAGTTTGACCGCAGCAAGCTGCTGAAAGGCTTAAGCCACGCCTGCGAAAAACGCCCCGTTTCCACAGAGCGGCTTGAAAAGCTTGTTGACGACATTGAAACCAGCCTTCAAAATACACTCGACCGCGAGGTCACTTCCACAAAGATCGGCGAGCTTACAATGGAGCAGCTTAAAGATATAGACGAGGTGGCTTACGTCCGCTTTGCCTCGGTTTACAGGCAATTTAAAGACATCAACACGTTTTTAGAGGAGCTTAACAAGCTGCTTAAAGGAGGAACTCACAAATGACGGACTGTGAGAAATTAGCGGAGCTTTGCCTGCCGCATATCGACAAAACACCCGATTATTACGAGGAGCTTTACCCCGCACGAAATATTCCCGAGGGCGCAAGGGTTACAAGAATTGCCCCAAGCCCCACAGGATACTTGCATCTTGGAACACTTTTTGCAGCGCTTGTTAACAGAATTACTGCAACTGTCAGCGGCGGCGTATTCTTTACAAGAATTGAAGATACCGATAAAAAGCGCGAGGTTGAGGGCGGCATTGAGGATATCATCTGCGGTCTTAATAACTTCGGCATTGAAATTGATGAAGGCTTTGTGGGGAAAGACGAGGTTAAGGGCGATTACGGTCCTTATAAACAAAGCCTCCGTGGCGAAATTTACGGCGCATATGTAAAAGACCTAATAAAAAAAGGCTTTGCGTACCCTTGCTTTTGCAAAGAGGAACAGCTTGACGAAACAAGAAGCAAGCAGGAAAACCGCAAGGAGCGCACGGGATATTACGGAAAATATGCCGCCTGCCGCAATTTGGATTTTGAAGAGCAAAAGCGCAGGATCGAAAGCGGCGAACCGTTTGTTATCCGCCTTAAATCTCCGGGCAGCGAAGAAAACCGAATTATGTTTGACGACGCGGTCAAAGGGAAAATAGAAATGCCCGAGAACGACGAAGATTTTGTACTGCTTAAATCCGACAAAATCCCAACATATCATTTTGCTCACGCTGTTGACGACCACCTTATGCGCACAACGCACGTTATGCGCGGCGACGAGTGGATTTCCTCAACGCCGAAGCACCTGCAGCTTTTCAGAATCCTTGGTTTTAAACCGCCGAAATATGCTCACCTCTCCCCCATTATGAAGCTTGACGGCGGAGCTAAGCGCAAGATTTCAAAACGCAAAGACCCAGAGGCTGCCGTGCACTTTTTTGCAGAGCAGGGCTTTCCGGCAAAAAGCGTTATTGAATATCTTATGACAATTGCCAACTCCGATTTTGAGGATTGGCGCAGAGCAAACCCGTCTGAGGATTACAGAAAATTCAAGTTCAATCTTAAAAAGATGAGCGTTTCGGGAGCATTGTTTGATTGGGACAAGCTGATAGACGTAAGCAAAACCGTTATCAGTCGCTTTTCGTCAGACGAGGTTTTGGAAAATCTGCTTAATTGGAGCAAGGAATACGACAGTGAATTTTACAAACTGCTTTCCCGCGACAAAGACTATTCAAAAGCAATATTCTCAATTGACCGCAATGTGGCAAAGCCGAGAAAGGATATTGCAAAGTGGGATGAAGCAAAAGCATTCTCTGCATATTTTTACGATGAACTTTTTGTTCCGTGCTATGATATTCCGGAAAAAATAAACAAGGCTGATGCTGCCGCAGCGCTTAAAGAATACAGCAAAGCATATTTTGAGACCGACGATAAAAACGAGTGGTTCGGCACAATTAAATCAATCTGTCCGTCGCTCGGTTTTGCTTCGGAAACCAAGGAATACAAACAAAATCCCGAAAAATACCGCGGCAGTGCCGGCGATATAAGCACTGTTATCCGCGTTGCCGTAACAGGCAGACAAAATACACCCGACCTTTGCAGCATTATGCGCTTGCTTGGCAAAGAACGCTGCCTTGCACGAATTGAAAACGCAGTTAAGCATTTTGAAAACTAAGGAGCTGACACACTATGCCCGATATTAAATCAAACGAGGTTATGCCCTCAAACTTTATACACGATTTTATTGACGAGGATCTTAAAAACGGTGTTTACGACCATGTTCAGACTCGTTTTCCGCCCGAGCCTAACGGATATTTGCACATAGGCCACGCAAAAGCAATCTGCATTGACTTCGGCACTGCCGAAAAATACGGCGGCACATGCAACCTGCGTTTTGACGACACCAATCCCGAAAAAGAGGACACCGAGTATGTTGACGCAATAGAGGAAGACATCAAGTGGCTCGGATTTAATTGGGACAACGTTTACTTTGCTTCAGATTACTTTGATTTTATTTATGAATGTGCGATAAAGCTTATTGAAAAAGGGCTTGCCTATGTTGACGACCTTTCGGGAGAGGAGATACGCGAATATCGCGGCACGCTTACCGAGCCCGGCAAGGAAAGTCCTTACCGCTACAGAAGTGTGGAAGAAAACCTTGACCTATTCCGCCGTATGACAGAAGGTGAATTTGAAAACGGTGAGAAAGTGCTTCGCGCAAAAATTGATATGGCATCGCCGAATATGAATATGCGCGACCCCGTTATCTACCGTATTTTAAAGGCTCATCACCATCGCACGGGCGACAAGTGGTGCGTTTATCCGATGTACGATATGGCTCATCCCCTTTCGGATACAAAAGAGGGCGTTACCCACTCGCTTTGCTCGCTTGAATTTGAAAACCACCGTCCGCTCTACGATTGGTTTTTAAAAGTGCTTGAGCTTCCGCACCCCTCAAGGCAGATTGAATTTGCACGCCTTAATCTTAACTACACTTTAACCAGCAAGCGCAAGTGCTTAAAGCTGGTTAACGATGGTTTGGTTTCCGGTTGGGACGACCCGAGAATGGCAACCATCTGCGGTATGCGCCGTCGCGGTTTTCCGCCGGAGGCTATTCGTACATTTGCCGAAAAAATAGGCGTTTCAAAAGCATACAGCGTGGTTGATTTTGCTTTACTTGAATCCTGCGTGCGCGATAAACTTAATGAAAATGCAGACCGTGCTATGGCTGTTTTGAGACCGCTTAAGGTTGTTATCGACAACTATCCCGAGGATAAAACCGAGGAAATTGCAGTTGATATTAACCCCAACAAGCCCGAGCTTGGCAAGCGCACTGTTCCTTTCAGCCGCGAGATATATATTGAGCAGGACGACTTTGCACTTGTGCCGCCGCCTAAATACTTCAGACTCTGTCCTCAAAAGGAAGTAAGGCTTAAAGGTGCTTACTTTGTGAAATACGCAAGCTGTGAGCAGGACGAAAACGGTAATGTTACCACTGTTCACGTTACCTACGATCCTGCATCATTCGGCGGTGAATCACCCGACGGAAGAAAGGTTAAAGGAACACTGCATTGGGTAAGCGCAGAGCACTGTCTTGATGCCGAGGTACGCCTTTACGACAGATTGTTTAATGTCGAAAATCCTTCCGACGAAGAGGGCGTTTCAAGCTTTGCCGATAACATCAACCCAAACTCGCTTGTAGTGCTTGAGCACTGCAAGGTTGAGCCTTATATGGCAAAGGCAAAAACCGGAGATACCTTCCAATTTATGCGTCAGGGTTATTTCTGCATTGACAAGGATTCAACCGAGCAGAAGCCTGTTTTCAACCGCACAGTCGCTCTTAAGGATTCTTTTGCTAAAAAATAAACCGCCTACGGTTGATAAACGGAGTTTTTGATATGCCAAAGATATTTGATGTTTTTGATTATTTAGACAGTCGTTTCCCGTTTTGCACTCAGCTTGGGTTTGACAATGCCGGCTTTTTGGTCGGTGACCGAGGTGAGGAGCTTAAAAAAGGTGTTGTAGCGCTTGATATAACCGACGCTGCAATTGACTTTGCAAAAGAAGCAGGAGCAAACCTGATAGTTAGTCATCACCCTGTGATTTTTGAGCCGCTTCGCAGCGTTACGAAAAACGATATTGTTTATAAGCTTATTAAAAACGGTATTTCTGCGATATGTGCACACACAAACCTCGATATGTGCGGTGGCGGTGTTAACGACTGCCTGTGCCGCGCAATCGGGCTTGAAAATACAGTCGGTGTATTGCCTGAGGGTGATGTTGATTCGGCAAGGCTCGGTGAACTTACAGCACCGCTTTCGGCAGATGATTTTGCAGAAATGCTTAAATCTAAGCTTCATTGCGCCGTTAAATATACCGACAGCAAAAAACCCATTAAAAAGGTTGGCGTATGCTCAGGCTCCGGCGGCAGTATGCTTTTTGATATTGCAAAGCTTTCAGCAGACGCATTTGTTACCGCAGATGTTAAGCACAACATTTTCCTTGACGCAAAGCATCTCGGCATTTCAATTTTTGATTGCGGTCATTTTGAAACGGAAAACGTGGTGGTCGCTCCGCTTTGCGAGCAACTTAATGATAACTTCGGCAATGCTTTTATACCGTTTTTAAAAAGTGAAATTAAGCATATCTGATAAAACGATAATATTTATTCAAACTCAAAATCCGCCGCAGCGTTTCTATTTAACAGCACGCTGCGGCGGATTTATTATTGCTAACTCAGTGCAACAAGCTTTAAGTAATACAGCTGTTCTTGGCAAATTATAAGCGACCAAAAAACAGCGACAGCGCAGCCCGGCGCACACGCCGCCGTTTTTGCTTTACGGTTTCATAGTTTTCTATAAATACTATTTTGCAAAAACGACAAAAAGCCGACAAGGTCGGCTTTTTCTAAAATTGCCTACGACAATTTGCGCGTGCGCCGGGCTGTGCTGCCTCTGCTTTTTGTCGCTCTTCGAAATGCCAAACGGTACAAAAGCAGTTATAATTTTTACGCTCGGCCTTATTAGCCGACATTTAAAGATAATCACTTGAATGTTGACACGCCGCTAAAAGTCACTGCTTAACAGCCCTTTCTGCTATATCACCCGCGCGCAGCGCCAACCGTTTCTTCTGAATTTTCTGCAACTATTTTAAACCCAGCCAAAATCATAGATTTAAGCTGCAAACATTTTTTCGAAAACGGTTAAAAGAGCCGCCGAAGGCGACTCTTTCCTCGCCTTCGGCGAGGCACGCTGCGCGCGGGCGATACCGCAGACAGGGCTGTTTTGCAAAATTTTCAGCTATATACAAATGAAAAGCTATTTATAAAAACAGTGAAAATTAACTGCCGGCCTGCCCCAATACGCTGTTAAACCGTTCTTCGTTTCTTTTTCAAAAACCGCAACCGCTTTATTCCTGCAATGTTTTGAATTTATAAAACTCGCCGCGCTTTTCCATAAGCTCGTCGTAAGTGCCGATCTCCACGCACCTTCCATGGTCGATAACCGCAATACGATCGGCGTTGCGTATTGTGGAAAGCCTGTGAGCCACAATAAAGGTCGTTCTGCCGATGGCAAGGTTATTTATCGCCTCTTGTATTTCACGCTCCGTTGCCGTATCCAGCGCGCTTGTAGCCTCATCGAAAATAATCACATCGGGATGGCGGATTATGGCGCGTGCAATCGATATACGCTGGCGCTGACCACCGGAGAGCTTGTTACCGTGCTCACCTATTTTTGTATCGAGTCCATCGGGCAGCGAATCAACAACACTTCTGAGCTTTGCCATATCGATAACATACTCAAGCTCTTCGTCACTGATATCATCTCTGCCGTATGTAATATTTTCTTTTATAGTGCCTGAAAACAGCACCGTGTTTTGCGGAACAACTGAAATGAACCTGCGGTAGGAATGAAGATCAAGCTGTTCTATCGGAGTGCCGTCTACCAAAACCTCGCCACCGCTAGCTAGATTAAAGCCGATAACAAGATTAAGTATTGTGGATTTACCTGACCCCGATTCACCGACAAGTGCAATCGTCTCCCCTGCTTTTACAGACAAGTTAAGTCCGTTAAGCACTGCTTTTTCATCGTCATAAGAAAAAGTAACGTTTTTAAAATCGTAATTTCCGTAAAGTCTCGTTACCTTTTTCTTATTTTCATTATCTTCAATATCATCGTCATTCAGTATTTCACCAATGGAACGTATGCTCTCGCCGCCCTTAATAATAATCGGTAAAAGGTTCATCATTGAGGAAA
>USAR01000031.1 GCA_900552605.1 uncultured Oscillospiraceae bacterium
GAGATACCGCCAAAAAGACCTTTATAGCAAACACGTTGTTTTGCAAGGTTCTTTTAAAAGGCAGGCGTTTTTTCTTTTGCTTATTTTCCCTGTTTTCCATAACTTCTCCTTTATTGTCTGAAACAATGCAGCAGCTCACTGTCGCACAACCGACAGCACACCGATAATTTCTACCCTTTGTGCAAATTTTACCACAATATTTACATATTTGCAACAGTATTACGCTAAAATTCTGTAAATCTTGCAAAACCGCAATTGAATTATATGAAGTTTGTCATAAAACCTTATTTATGCCATAATGTCATTGGGTGATTGATAAACTTTTGTTAGGCTGACAATAAAAACAAATAAACTTAAAACGCCGAGAGCTTGGAAAAATACCAAACACCCGGCGTTTGTAACGTTAAGTCTATCTTTGTAATTCACAATACGAACAACCGATTATTTTTGAAAACTTAACTTAAAGCTAAGCTTGCCGTTTTCAAAGCCCATACTGTGCTCTGTGGCAATGAATCCCGGCACAAGGTTAAATATCTCCCGTGTTTTATCTCGCGCAACGGTCGTGATTTTGGCGGCATCACCGATAAGCGGAGCAATAAATACACAGCCCTTATCGGAATTTGCAAGCTCCGCGTCAATTGTAACACAGTCGCTTTCAAAAGTGTATTTAAGTATATACTCCGCTCCCGTTTTTTTACGGCCTCCAAGGTTAGTAAGTGTTCCGTGCGCCGTTACAGTAATAACGCTTTCGTTCTTGCCCGCTGTAAGCTCGGCGGTCGTGTCTAATGCAGATGTATAAATGCCGCTTTCGTCGGAGCACTCAATTCTGAATGTTAGCGGTGCGTGTTGTTCAAGATTTAAAGTTAGCTGCTGGTTAAGCGGCTCTGCCGTGCGGTAAAAACTAAGAGATGCAGCCGCAGCAACCCCATACTTTCTGCTGAAAAGCAGTGACATTGTACCGCCTGTCGCATGACCTCTGCCGGCAACAAAACTATTTTCTCCGAAATCATACGCAGTTATATCAGCAATGAGATCACCGCTGTTTATGCGATATGTTGCAATTTCGGGATAATATTTTATACTGCTGCAAGGCTTATCAAGCGGCAGCTCACCGCCGTTATCTTTTGGCTTTATACCGAGCACTAAGGCATCCGCAAGTCCTAAAGCGTGGCAAAAGGTATGATGAACGCATGCTCTCTCTCCCCATTTGTAGTAATCCGGTCCTCCGTACAAAAGTCCGTCGTGAGTGCATCTCTCAAGTAAATCTATATTTCTTAATGCTGCGGTTTCAAATTGCGGGTCACGGTCTTTCATTCTGTAATAAGCGGCGGCGGCACCGTCTGAGGTCCTGCTGCCCCAATAAGTCCACTTGTAGTTACGGCATCCAAAACTGTTGTCCCACGCACCGTCCGGCAACATAAAATCAAGCTGTGCCGTCATCAGCTTTTGCACTTTAGCGATTTTTTCTTCATCACCTAAAATCAAAGCCGCATCTAAAAGTGCCGGCACACTCTCTTCAACATTATATCCAATATCGACCGCGGTGCAGCCACGTCTTGAAACAGAATTACGAGGGAACGCCTCGCCGAATAGCAGCCCGTTCTCCGTTGTGAATTCCAAACAATAATTAAGCAAATCCTCAGAGCTTTTCCTGTATTTCTCATTTCCGAAATATTGAAATGCCAGCGCCATTGCACCCGAGTTTGCAGCAATATAGTTGATATTGCATCCAAAATTAACTGTTACATTTTTTAAAAGCCACTCGCACATACTCTTGCAGCGTTTTTCAACCTCCGCCGCTCGATTTCCTAATTGCTCTTTAAAACTTATCAGTGTTTTCAAGTACCCGATTGCCGAAAAAACAGTAATTCCGCGCCACTCGTTGTTGCCGTCATTATAAACCGAATAGTCTTTCAGTAAGATATTCTTTTGCCAATCAAAAACACTGAAGGCACAAGTTCTGTATTTTTCATCTTGTGTTTCGTTAAACATATACATCATCGGAAACATCGCGTTATCACACCTACCGTGTGTGTTTTTACAGGCAGGGCAAACGAATGCACCGTTAAGTGTGCTGTCGGCAAGCTCTTTAATTTGATATTCAATGAGCCCGTCACACCAGCTTTTAAGCAAGCTTACATATCTGTTCAAAACCAACACTCCTTTCGTTTCTATTATAACTTAACGCAACATATTGTCAATAATTTTTTTCTGAAGAGCCACATTATTCTGCAAAAACAGCATTTAAAAAAAGCAATGCGACGTAACTGCCGTAATACATGTTCAGGTATACTAAAATGCAGTAATTCTATTTTTACGAGAGTTAATGTTTTTAAAAAAGCTTGCTAATACTTACAGTTGTTTGTTATAATGAAAAAAATTAAAAGGAGATGGTAATGATGAAAGATGTTTCTTTTGGTAATTATATCGCAAAGCTGCGCCGAGAAAAAGGAATGACTCAAGCACAGCTTGCTCTTAAGCTAAAAATCAGCGATAAGGCGGTATCGCGTTGGGAAAACGGCTTATCAAAACCGCGTGGAAATTATATTTTGCGCTTAGCCGCCGCATTAGGAACAAGCGCAGACAAAATTCTTAGCGGCGGAAAAAACGGCGAGGCTGTTATTTCAGATATTTCATCAAACGGAACAGATAAAGAATCACCTAAGTTTTCACACATAAATCTCATACCGAAAAAAGCTGAGCCTAACGGTAATTACCTGTGCACCTGGTGGCTGCAGTTAAAAACCGCAGAACGACTGGGTCTAAGCGGTAATATTACCGTTTGTCAACGTGACTGTATGACCGCAGAATTGCTTTTCGATGACGAATCATATTACCATGTGTTTAAACATGAACATCGCAGCGGTCTTTATTTTCTGCTCGATGACGGTTGGGACGTCCCATATGGAACCGACAATAAAACGTCAGGAAACATTTTCGGTTCAATGCAGCCGGATAAAGAAAAATTTTCCGCTTTCGGTAAAACCACAGTTGAAATACTATCAGGTTTGGTTAATAAGGTTAAAGAAATCGGATATGCAGGTCTTGGACTCTGGGTGTCTGCTCAGCGTGCAAATCTTGAAATCGGAACAACTGATGACGCTAAAGCTGCTCGCGACTATTGGGTAGAACGAGCTAAACAGTCGTCTGCAGCCGGTGTGTCGTACTGGAAGGTTGACTGGGGTGTTGCACAAAATGATTTTGAATATCGTAAAATGATGACAGAGTGTGTTAAAGAGTATGCACCGGGACTTATAATTGAACATGCTGCGCCGCAAGGCCCTTATACGGGAACCGAGTCTCCTACCGACGAAATAGCCAAAAGAATGAGAGACTTCATAACCATAAGCGATGCTTTTAGGACCTATGATGTAAAAAAACCGTTCGAGGACAGTGCGACAGTTTGCCGTATTTATTCCATGCTAACCGGGTTTGATAAATCAAGTATCGATTCCAACGTACAAGGAATTATCAATGTTGAAAGTCAACCGTTAGTCGCAGTAGGTCTCGGTTGTTCTCTTGGAATTATGAGATACACAAAGGAAACAGAGGCCGCACTGCGTTGGCAGCGTCTTGCTCCGCCTTTTTCTGTGAAAGATACCGACTTTGTATACAGCACGGAAATGATAACTGACAGCATTTTTTTCAGTAATGCTCCTTCGTGGTGGTTGACGCAGTTCACAGGAAAGGATTATTCGATCTCCACACCCGCCGTATGTGCACGCGGTACAAAACTGCCTAAAGTTAAGACAAATGGTGTTACACCGCGTATTGCGGCTTGCAGTCATCCGATAACACACAACTATTGCGTAGCTTCAATGAAACGTTGCATTGATCCCAACCGCGAAATGATTGCATATGCCGATGTCACGATATACCCCGACAGCATAGGCAGTGCTATTGGAATTTTTGGTTATTTCAAAAGCATTACGATCGAATTTCCAACTGATATTTCTCCAAAGTCCAGTGTTTATGCGCAATGTCTATTGTGTGATTCTGCATCTGATATAACAAAAGAGGTTAAAATCGTAAAAAATAAGATGACAATTCCCGGTAAGGTGTTGCGACTGAACGGAAACGTAAGCTCCGACTCCGGTATAACTTATGACCCATGCCTCGTTGTTAAATTGATCGGCTGAACTTAAAAGCAAAAATTCACCATAGCACGTACATACTAACGCCAATAATAAGCCGTTTTAGGCGGTTTGTATGAGCACAGAGTTTAATCATTCCAAAAAGTTCAACCTGGAATAAATATCAGCTTTTTAGTTAATGAGTTCGGTGTGAGCCGGACTCATTTCTTTTATTAAAAAGATAATCTTGTTCTATAACAAATTCTTTTGTAAATACAAATTTGCTGCTTGTTTTCAGGAGTGTTGTTTGTATCAGTATATTCTTGCTGTTTTATATCATATTTGTTGCTTTTTTCTTTCTGTTTTACTCATAAAAAAGTGCACCGCAAAAGCATTAGCCTTTCGCGGTGCACGCAGGAATATCTCATTAAAATCGTTTTAGGTGCATGTGACATTAAGTGTAATCAAAATTTACGCCACACCATTTTGTTAATAACGCCTGTGTAAGACTGAATCAGCTTTACCACCTTTGTAGAAACGATCTCATCAGTATAGTTCGGCACAGGTATGCCGTAGTCGCCGTTATTGTTCATATCAATTGCTGTTGTAACAGCCTGCAGCAGTGAATTTTCGTCAATACCCGCAAGTATAAAGCAAGCCTTATCAAGTGCTTCCGGACGCTCTGTTGAAGTGCGTATGCAAACTGCCGGAAAAGGATTGCCGACACTTGTAAAGAAAGAGCTTTCCTCGGGAAGTGTTCCGCTGTCCGAAACTACACAAAAAGCATTCATTTGCAGGTTGTTGTAATCGTGAAATCCAAGCGGCTCGTGCTTAATAACCCTGCTGTCAAGCTTAAAGCCCGACTGCTCCAGACGTTTTTTGGAACGCGGATGGCAGGAATAAAGAATCGGCATATCGTACCTCTCGGCAAGCTTATTGATTGCACCAAAGAGCGAGAGAAAGTTTTTTTCCGTGTCAATATTTTCTTCCCTGTGTGCTGAAAGCAAAATGTATCCCTTAGGCTTTAAATTCAGTTTATTTAAAATATCGGATTTTTTAATATCCTCAAGATTGCTGTGAAGTACCTCCGCCATAGGAGAACCTGTAACATATGTGCGTTCCTTCGGAAGTCCGCATTCGGCAAGATAACGACGTGCGTGCTCGGAGTATGCCATATTAACATCGGATATAATATCCACAATGCGTCGATTGGTTTCCTCGGGCAGACATTCGTCCTTACAGCGGTTGCCGGCTTCCATATGAAAAATAGGAATATGCAAACGCTTTGCCGCAATTGCTGAAAGGCAGGAGTTAGTGTCGCCCAAAATCAGCAATGCGTCAGGTTTAATGCTGTTCATCAGCTTATAAGAGCAATTTATAATATTACCCACAGTTGCACCGAGGTCGTCGCCAACAGCGTCCATATAAACCTCAGGGTCGCGAAGCTTTAGATCTTTAAAGAAAACGCCGTTTAGATTGTAATCGTAATTCTGACCTGTATGCGCAAGAATACAGTCAAAATACTCACGGCACTTGTTTATTACCGCCGCAAGACGGATTATCTCAGGCCGCGTTCCCACAATTATCAGCAACTTCAGTCTGCCGTCGTTTTTAAAACATATATCGCTGTAATCGGTTTTAATTTCCATTCTAATCACCCTTTAACCTGTTTATAGCTTCTGTATATTCTGCCGAAAGAAACGTATGAAAGTAGCGCTAAGGCAGCTGAAACAACCAAAACCAACAATTGATACCAAATAGAGCCAATCAAGCCAATCTCAATTAAAATATTTACAACTACCATATGGTAGATATAAATTCCGTAAGACAAATCCACCTTCATTTTTAGTTTTGGGAACTTATATGCAAAACCCAAAACCGAAACGCAGAATAGGCTGCTTCTTAAAACAGGATATATGCCAATTTCCGGAATGAAACCCACAAGAATTGAAATTGCAAAAGGAATATACCACCACTTTTTTAATAAATCAATAACGATTTCAAAATGTTCACACATAAAAGCACCAAGCAAGAACAGCCATAAGTGAGGTATAAATGTCATTTTAAGAAGCTTTACAGCAACCGTCGGCACAAAAGCCCCGAGATAGTTATAAACAATGTTAATCGCAGCAGATGTTACAAAAAGCACAATCCACCTAACGACTGATTTTTTATGCAGCAGCTTATAAACGAGCCAAATTACGATATACGCTTGCACCATTACACCAATCGTCCACAATGAACCGTTTGGAACACCGCAACCAAAATCTTTTAAAAAGCCCGGTGTCCAGAATTGAAACACGGTGCTTTGGCAAAACAAAAACACTGCAAACGGCAAAAGCTCAATTCTATTGCCGTAAAAAATCAGAATAGTTATTGCACTGATTGCAACGCCGCACCAAAGCTCCGGATAGAGTCTTAACACACGTTTTGTTAAAAAGGTTTTAAAACCCTTTGTTCTGCCTATAGAGTTCCATATTAAATATCCGCTTAAAAAGAAGAAAATCGGCACTCCGAGAATTACATTCATAACGCTGAAAACCGGATTTGGAATACTGCCAATTTTCAAATGTGTTACGGTGTGTCCGAAAAGTATTTTAATCGCAGCAATAAGTCTTATCAGATTAAGACAGTTATTGCTGAAAGAGCTGCTTTTTTGCATACGTTACACCTTCTCAAAAAAAGTATCGGGGCGGTTTTTGTCGAACTGTTCATTTGCCCACATAACAGTGACAAGATCTTCTGTATCAGAAAGGTTTATTATGTTATGAGTATAGCCGGGCAGCATATGCACAGCTTCGATTTTTTCACCCGAAACCTCAAAGCGCAACACTTCGTCGCTCCCGATTCTTCGTTCTTCAATAAGCCCGTGTCCTGAAACAACGATAAAGAACTCCCACTTTGAATTGTGCCAATGCTGACCTTTAGTGATGCCGGGCTTTGAAATGTTAACGGAAAACTGTCCGCACTTTTCGGTTTTAAGCAGCTCTGTAAAGCTGCCGCGCTCGTCAACATTCATCTTAAGCGGAAAGCTAACCTTTTCTTTAGGCAAATATGAAAGATAGGTTGAATAAAGCTTTTTGGCAAATGAGCCGTCGGCAATCTCAGGCATAACAAGAGTATCAGGCTGTTTTTTAAAAGTATAAAGCAAATCAACAATTTCGCCTAGCGTTACTTTGTGCGTAACGGGTGCTGCACAGTATCTGCCGCTCTCATTTAAAACGGCATTAACGCCGTCAAACTCACAATGATGCTCTTCACCTTTCAGCGCCGCAAGCATTTCATCTATAAGGTCGTCTATATACAAAAGCTCAAGCTGCGTGCTGCGGTCGTTAACAGATATCTCCAAATCGTTCGCAATATTATTGCAAAAGGTTGCAACAGCGCTGTTGTAATTAGGTCTGCACCACTTTCCGAAAAGATTAGGAAAACGGTAAACCAACACCTTTGCGCCTGTTTCTTTAGAATAATCAAACAGCAGTTCTTCACCGGCAAGCTTGGATTTTCCATAATCGCTCTCGGCATACCTTCCTATCAGCGTCGCCTGAATTGAGCTTGAAAGCACTACCGGGCAAGTGTTGTTGTGTTTTTTAAGAGTATCAAGCAAGCCGGAAGTAAACCCAAAATTGCCCTTCATAAATTCATCGTTGTTCTTGGGACGGTTAACGCCTGCCATATGAAAAACAAAATCTGCACTCCTGCAAAAATCCTCAAGCTTTTCCTCGGCAGTGTTTATATCATATTCATAAATATCGCCGATTTCAACGCCGCGTGTGCGGTCTTTTCCGTCGCGGATATTTTTAAGTGCGGCTACAAGGTTTTTCCCAACAAACCCTGCCGAGCCTGTAACCAAAATATTCATACCCTACTCCTTAAAGTTAAATCTAAGTCCTGCAAGCTTAAGCTCATTTCTATAATTCTCAACACTTTCCCGTGTTACGGTTGTGCGCTTGCGCTCTATTTGGGAACGCCGTTCCCCTCTTGCAAACAAAAGTGAAAACCAACGTGTCACCCAAAACACAGGCAACAAGAACGGAAGCTTATTTAAAATGCTGTATTTTGATGACATTCTTTTAAAACTTGGAAAAACTTTGCTGATAAACAGCTTTAATTTTCCGCCGTTTACGCTGTGTCCCTCAGTCTGTTTAACAGCCTCCGATATCACCGATTTATCGTATGTTCCGTATACTCCGCTTTCAAAAATAAATCTTGTTATGTGTTTTGTGGGTTCCGTTTCCGTGCCGTTTTCAAACCACACATTAAGCGTCTGAACAACGTTTGTGAAAAATTGCAGCAGCTGCAGCTTTTTAAGCTCTCTTTTTATATACTGCATATCAAGTCCCGGCTTAGCTTTTAAGTAAACATAGATATCGGTAATATGACGTATGCCGATTCCTGCGTCGCGATAATGCTTTGCAAAATGAGTGAATATGTAAACAAATGTGTCCTCGTCACTCAATTTAAATTCGCTGCCGTCATATTTTTTCGCAAGACGCCAACCGTCACCGAAATATGCATAATAGTCCTTATTATAAGACGGAATCAGCATTTTGTGAAGCTCAACGTGCAGCATATTCTTTTTATCCCACACATACTCGTGATTACTCTCAACACCCGGCAAATAACCAAGCCTATTCATAATAGGTACGACTCTTTCATACTGCTCTGTTTTAATAAGGATATCGGCGTCGCCCATAGTTCTCATTTCCGTTTTCTTATAAAGCGGTTTAATAACAGAGCCCTTAAGCAGCACAAAATCTATGCTGTCAGCTTTGAAAGCATCAACAAGCTTATTTATACAGTACAGTTGATTTTGATCAACCGAAACGCTGTTATAGGTTGCAAGCTCCATATGCTTTGCAACACCTTCGGGAATTTCTGCCCCTGAGTGCATTGCGCCGTAATAAATCAGCGGAATGATGCTGTGTTTTTTTGCAAATTTGAGCGCTCTTTCCCAATCAAAATCGGACAGCAACACGGCCGGTTTTCCCGTAACTGCAGCGCAAACAAGTGCAATTATGCATTTTTGAAAGTCAGTCATTGTTTCTCAAGCTCTTCTTTAATGTATTCAAGCGTCATAAGCTTTTGCTTTACCTCGTCAACCGTTAGCAGCTCTGTGTTATTGGAATTAAACTCGGTTATGGTGTTGCGCTCTGTGTTTCCGGAAGTGAAGTATTTATCATAGTTAAGCCCACGATTGTCACTCGGTACTCTGTAAAAATCTCCCATATCAACAGCGTGTGCGCATTCCTCGTTTGTAAGCAGAGTTTCATACATCTTTTCACCGTGACGAATACCGATAGTTTTGATTTTCGATTTATGCTCTTTGTCAAAAAGCTCAATAACCGCTTTTGCCTGCGTTTCAATGGTGCAAGCAGGTGCTTTTTGCACAAGAATATCTCCGCTTTGACCGTGTTCAAAAGCAAACAGCACCAAGTCTACCGCCTCTTCCAACGACATAATAAAGCGAGTCATTTTAGGGTCTGTTAATGTAACGGGTTTGCCCTCCCTTATCTGGTCGATCCAAAGCGGAATAACCGAGCCGCGGCTGCACATAACATTGCCGTAACGAGTGCAGCAGATCTTGGTTTTTTCGGGCGACACAGTGCGAGATTTTGCAACGATAACCTTTTCCATCATCGCTTTTGAGGTGCCCATTGCATTTACGGGATAAGCAGCTTTATCGGTTGAAAGGCAGATAACCGTTTTAACACCTTCGTCAATTGCGGCCGTCAGCACATTCTCAGTTCCCAAAACATTTGTTTTAACAGCCTCAAGCGGAAAGAATTCACAAGAAGGAACCTGCTTTAAAGCAGCTGCGTGAAAAATATAATCAACGCCGTTCATTGCGTTTTTAACGCTCGCAAGATCCCTTACATCACCGATAAAGAACTTGATCTTTTCCGCAGCCTCCGGCATTTTTGCCTGAAACTCGTGGCGCATATCGTCCTGTTTTTTCTCGTCGCGTGAAAAAACGCGTATTTCGCCGATATCCGTTTTCAAAAATCTGTTAAGCACTGCGTTTCCGAACGATCCCGTTCCACCTGTTATAAGCAAGGTTTTGTTTGTGAATAGTGACATTATTTACTCCTCCTGTGTTTTAAAAAACCTGTTAAAGTTTTTAGTTCATTACTTTTAATAAGCGTTATTGAAAACATTGCGGAAACCGAAACTACCGCAACAAGCACCTTGATTACAAATGAGCCTACGCTTAGTGAAAGTCCTATTGCAACCGTTTGACATACTGCCATTGCTGCTGCAGTTGCCAAAACATATTTAAGCTGTTTGAGCCAATAATCAGAAACCGGTTTTTTAAATACATTTTTAAATAATATTGAAGGCTCATACCAAGCGCTTGTAACGCAAAGACTGATAGCCGTTGCCAGAAGTATTCCGAAAGTTCCGTAAATTTTGCCAAGTAAAACCGAAAGCACGATATTAACCGTCGCTCTTATAATCATTAAATACCGAACCTGATCAAACAATCCGTTGGCTTCGCGATACATCCAAATCGGAGTCACGGCATTTGTTAAATAAAAATTAAGCGCAATAACAAATACGGTATCGTTTGAAAGCATATATTTTGCACCGAGCCAGACGGTAATAACATCGTTGAACATTGTGGAAAAACCGACGAGGCCAAGCGCCGCAACAAAATGGTAAAACAACAGTGCGGCATTAAAAATTCCGTACTGTCGCTGTCTGTCTCCGGTTGCACCGAGATTGCCGATTCCGCTTATCAGTGATGTTGAAATAATTGCGATAAATCCCTGAACGGCTGTTATCAAAGTGCAGTAGTTAGAATAAAAACCTACCGCCGCCGTGCTGACAAGCATAGATATCAAAATATTATCGGTATTATTAACCGCAACTCCGCCTATCTTATATATAAAAGTTGAGAGAATACGTTTTCTGATCGGAGCTTTTTCAATTTCA